>JAZSAA010000370.1:0-11586 GCA_045601625.1 Clostridia bacterium
GCTGCATGCTGGCGATGGCGATGATGCAGGGCCTGACCAGCGCCATCGTGAACCCCAACGACGTGCGCCTGATGGAAACCGTCAAGACCTGCGACATCATCAAGAACAACAACCTGTACGCCGACTCCTACCTGGAGATCTAAGGGCATCGGAAAATCCTTTAAAGCGGCCGCCTCGCCTGGCGCGGGGCGGCCGCTTTGTGTCACAATGTTATACTTTTTTATTAACCCAAATATATCAGTGTTGCAACGGGTTTGCCGTCCTCCCAACGGATGGTTTATGATAAAATAACATCGAACAAGTTTGTGCTTTTAAAGGCTGTATCGCGGCGCGGAAGGCCATGCCCAACGCCGATAACACGAATATGGGGTATGTTGATATGTGGCAACTGAAGCAGAAGGGCGAAGCTGTCTCCATGATCGAGGGGGATGACATAATCTCCTACGCCCAGCTGGATGGGCTGTGCGCGGACATCGTCTCGCCGCTCGGCAAAAGATCGCTGGTGTTCTGCCTGTGCGCCAACACGATCTCCTCTGTCGCGGGCTATCTGGCGTTTACGGAATACGGCCATGTGCCCCTGCTGCTGGACGCGAAGATCAGCCGGGACCTGCTCAGCCAGCTGGTCGAGGCCTATCGCCCCCGGTGGATCTGGGCGCCCCTGGACGCGGCGGACAAGCTGCCCGACGGGAATCGCGTCCTCGAACGCCGGGGCTATGGACTCGTTGCAATCGACGCAGGCGCGCCCTACCCCATGAACGAGGCCCTGTGCCTGCTGATATCGACCTCCGGCTCCACCGGGAGCCCCAAGCTGGTCCGCCAGAGCTATGAGAACCTGCGCTCGAATACCCGGGCCATCATAGAGTATCTCGGCATCACCGCTTCGGAGCGGGCCGTCACGTCGCTGCCGATGAACTATGTCTACGGCCTGTCCGTGGTCAACACCCACATCTATGCCGGGGCGACGCTGGTGCTGACGGGCCTCAACCCCTACGCAAAGAAGTTCTGGGAGCTGGTGAACAAGGAGGGCGTCACCTCCTTCGCCGGCGTGCCCTTTACCTATGAAACCATCGACAAGCTGCGCATTCTCAGGCGGGAGCTGCCCACGCTCAGAACCATGACCCAGGCCGGCGGCAAGCTGTCGCCGGAGCTGCACAAAAAGCTGGCGGAATGGGCCATGGAGAACGGCAAGCGTTTCGTGGTGATGTACGGCGCTTCCGAGGCCACCGCCCGCATGGGCTACCTGCCGCCGGAGCGCTCCCTGGAAAAGCAGGGCAGCATGGGCATACCGATCCCCGGAGGACGGTTCGAGCTGATCGACGCGGACGGCGGGGTCATCGACGGGCCCGACAAGGTGGGAGAGCTGGTGTACTACGGTCCCAACGTGACGCTGGGTTACGCCCTGACCGGCGCGGACCTGGACAGGCCGGACGAGAACCGGGGCCGCCTTGTGACGGGCGACATGGCCCGCAGGGACGCCGACGGCTATTACTACATCGTCGGCCGAAAGAAGCGCTTTCTGAAGATACTGGGCAGGCGCGTCAACCTGGACGACGTGGAGCGGCTGCTGAAGCGTCGCTTCGATACCGGGGATATCGCTTGCGGCGGCAAGGACGACGAGCTGTGGATCTACGTGACAGACCCGGCGATCGAAGAGGATGCGGTGGATTATGTGTTCTCCGAGATGGACATCAACCGCAAGCTGCAAAAGACCGGCGTCATCCCCGCCATTCCCAGAAACGCCTCGCAGAAGGTTCTGTACAGCCAGCTTCCGCCGCTGTAAAGGAGACAGGAATATGCCATTGATCAAGTCCATCGCCGACGACGCCGTCGTCAAGAATACGACCATCGGCAATCGCTCCACCATAGACCGGGGCTGCGTGGTGTTGAATTCGACCATCGGCGATTATGTGGACATTGAAAAGCGCAACCTCATCCGCAGCGCGGTCATCGGGGACATGACCTATACCGGCGCGGACGTGGGCATCATGTGGGCGGAGGTCGGCAAATACTGCTGCATCGCCCGGCGCGTGGAGATCGGCGGCAACGAGCACAATTACCGGGCGGCGTCGATGATGCCCTCCTACCGGCTGCTCAACAAGCTGGGGGGCAGGCTGTTGATGCACCAGGATGAGGAGACCATTCGCGTCGGCAACGACGTGTGGATCGGCGTAGGCGCGGCGATTCCCCGCAAGGGCGGCCTGGTGATCGGCGACGGCGCCGTGATCGGCAGCGGCGCGGTGGTTACAAAGAGCGTGCCGCCCTATGCCATCGTTGCGGGCGTGCCGGCCAGGGTGATCCGCTACCGCTTCGACGACGCGGTGATCGAAAAGCTGCTTCTGCTGAGGTGGTGGAACTGGGATCGGGAGAGAATCCTGGAATGCTGGCCGCTGCTCTCAGCCAACCTGACCGGGGAGACCCTGGACGCGCTGCTCGCGTCGACACGGACGCCGGAGGCGGGGGCCTGAACGTATTTATGGATAATGCCTTCACTATATAGCGGGCGGGCGTGCCGATTCCCGGCCATGCCGCGCCCAAACCCTAAGGGACGGGAGGAGAAACCATGGACGAACTGTTGAACATTCTCTCGGGCATTTGCCCCAAGGTGGATTTTGCCAACGCGACAAAGCTGATTGACGACGGCATACTGGATTCCTTCGACATCATATCCATCGTCAACGAGCTGAACGAACACTACGACATCGAGATCGACGTGGATGATCTTGAGCCGGATAACTTTAACACCCCTGCAGCAATGCTGGAGCTGATCGAAAAGCTGCGGAACGAATGAAGGGATAGAGAGGGCATTATCCATGAATATAGTTTCGCTGTTTTACCTGGCGTTCGTGGCCCTGGTCGCGCTGGCCTACTTTGTTTCGCCGCTCCGCCTTCGCTGGGTGGTGCTGCTGGGCGCGAGCCTGGTCATCTACCTGTATTGCGGCAGGAAGATGATCGTCTGGATGCTCCTGACCTCGCTCACCATCTACGCCGGCGGCATGCTGATGGACCGGCAGGAGCAAAAATACCTGCGCCAGATGCAGGCGCAGCCGAATCTGGACCGCAACGGCAAGCGCGCGCTGAAGAAGCAAAACGAGCGCGTCAAACGACGCTTTGCCGCGCTGGTGGCAGCGGTCAACATCGTCATCTGGGTTGTTTTCAAGTTTTCAGACCTGTTTATCAGCTCGCTCAACCACAGCTTTTCCACAAACCTCAGCCTGCTGAACCTGGCGCTGCCGCTGGGCATCTCCTTTTACACCCTCCAGGCGATCAGCTATGTGGTGGACATCTCCAGGGGCAAGTGTGAGGTACAGAAGAACTATTTCAAGCTGCTTCTTTGGCTGTGCTTTTTCCCGCAGATATTGCAGGGGCCCATCTGTCGCTATCGGGAGACGGCCCACCAGCTCTACGAGCCTCACGACTTTGACTTTCTCCGGGTAAAATTCGGCATGCAGCGCATGCTGTGGGGCTTCTTCAAGAAGCTGGTCATCGCGGACAGGGTCGTCACGGTGTCGAACCAGGTGTTTGCCAATTCAGCCCGTTACGAGGGCGTGATATTCGTCATCGGCGCGCTGGCCTATACGATACAGATCTACGCCGACTTTTCCGGCGGCATGGACATCATCAGCGGCACGGCGGAGATCCTGGGCGTCAACATGCCCCTCAACTTCGAGCGGCCCTATTTTTCCAGGAACATCGCAGAATACTGGCGCAGGTGGCACATCACCCTGGGGACCTGGTTCAGGGATTATGTGTTTTACCCCCTGTCCATCTCCAGGGCGGCCCAGACGCTGAGCAAGCACTGCCGGAAGTGGTTCGGCCCGAACCTGGGCAAGATGATCCCCACCTACCTGGCCATGGTGCTGGTGTGGCTGCTCAACGGCATATGGCACGGCGCGGGCGCGCAGTTCGTCGCCTTCGGCATGTATCAGGGCATACTGATCGTGCTGGGCATGCAGTTCGAGCCTGTGTTTGAGTGGATCATCAACAAGTTCAACATTCGCACCGACTGCTTCAGCTGGAGGCTGTGGCAGCGCCTGCGCACGCTGGCGCTGATCATGGGCGGCCGGATCATCTTCAAGGCCAACGGGTTGCCGGAGGCGGCGCGCATCGCAGGGAGCATATTCACGACCCGCAACTGGTGGGTCCTGACGGACGGCACGATCTTTACCCTGGGGCTGGACGCCTGGGAGATGTTTGTGCTGTTCGTGGCGGTGCTGGTGCTGCTGACGGTCAGCATTCTCCAGGAAAAGGGCATTCACATCCGCGAAACGCTGGAAAAGCAAAACCTGCTGTTCAGATGGGCCTTTACCATCGCGGCGGTGGTCGCCGTTGTGCTGCTGGGCGTGTATGGGCTGGATCTCGACCTGTCGGGGTTCGTCTATGCCGGCTTCTGATCTATACACGGTTTGTTGGAGGACAGGACATCGATCATGAGTATCAGAATCAAGAGAATTGCGGGCACGATCGTATTCTTTTTGCTGCTCTTCTCCGTCCTGGTGTACATTCAGGACCTGGTTACGCCGAACTTCGACTGGCCGGTGCACAACCGGCGCTCGCTCAAGGGCATCAGGAGCGCGTTCAACGAGCCGAGTAACAGCATCGACGCCGTCTACTTCGGCACCAGCCAGACGTTCTGCTCGATTTCGCCGATGAACATCTACGACATGTCGGGCATTCGCTCCTACAACCTGGCGACCACCAACCAGCGCGTTCCGGTGGCCTACCACCTGCTAAAGGCGTTCCTGCGCGATCAGAAGCCCAAGGTGGTGGTCATCGACGCCAGCGGCTTCTTCTACACCGAAGACGAGCTGCAGAGCAACGCGAAGTACGAGGAGATGGTGGACAGCCTTCCGATCAGCCGGTTTCAGGACAAGCTTGAAACCATGAGCGAGATCGCCACCCTCATGGGCAAGCCCGAGGACAAGAAATACATCCTCAGTTCGATCATCACCCTGCTGCGGTATCATTCCAACTACCTCCTGAAGGAGGAGGACTATTGGGAGATGTACCTGAAGGACCTCTACCAGCGCAAGGGCTATGTGGCCACCTTCGATTTCGTGCCCGTGGAGGACGACGTCTACCGGCAGGTCAGGGCCCTTCTGGACCGCGACGATCCCTATGCCAGCGACGACGACGCCCTGGACAAGCTCAAGGCTGCGCTCGCTTCCAACGTGCCGTATCTTGAGAAGATGCAGCAGATGTGCAGGGACATTGGGGCGGAGTTGGCCTTCGTGAAGGTGCCCATCTGCATGAATACCGAGCACAGAGGCTATTGGAGCGCCAACAAGCACGACATGACCCAGGCGCTGTCTGAAAAAATGGGCGTGAAGTTCCTCGACATGTGCTACGAGGACGTCGGCGTGGACTGGTACAGGGACACCAACGACGGCGGCGCCCACGTCAACTACCGCGGCACCCAGAAGGTCACCGCCAGGCTGCTGAAATGGCTGCAGGAGGATTTCGGCCTGTCCTCGGAGCGAAACGACCAGTGGGACAAGTCCTGGTCGTATCAAAAGGAACTGTTCTTTGAAGAGATGGAATACCTGAAGCTCGAGCTGGAGGACGATCTGATAAATTACCTCCAGCGCGTGCGGGAGGGCGACTTTATCCTGCTGACGGTCGTCTCGAATACGGTGGGCGATTACTGGAGCGACGAAGCCCAAAGGGCCTTTGAGCAGGCGACGGGATCGAAGCTCGACCTGCGGGACGAAGAAAACGGCGCCTACCTGAGCATTTCGAGCCATGGCGAGATCATCGAAGAGCGCAACGCCAAATCGCAGTGCTCGCTCGAAACGACGCTTGAAAACGGCCTGAACTGTCAATTGCTCAGCAGACAGGGCAAGCGGACGGTAAACGGGTTTATCAAGATCGACGACGCGCGGTATGATCTGGACCTTGGCGCGGGCATCCACTTCGTGGTGTACGATAAAAAACTGGGCTGCGTGGTGGACAGCGTCTGCTTCAGCGCGTCGAGTGAAAAGATAAAGGCGCACCAGGATGTCGCCTACAAGGACAACATGCGCCACCACGTCATCGAGTACGCCCACAGCTGGATGTCAAAAATGTAATTGAACGGGAAGCGGCGCGTTCGGCCGCATTTCCACGGAGGATTCAACTTGCCTAAGAGAAGGGAACTTGCAAACGCCATACAGGGCATGGCCTGCCTTGCGATACTGTGGTTTGTCATGTTCGGCGACCCGACCCGGCTGCCGACCCAGTGGCTGGCCGTGATTCCCGCCGGACCGCTGACCAAAGCGCCGGCGTTCCTGGCGTGCATGGCGCTGCTGTACTTTATCGAAGGCGAGAAGGCGGCGCAGCGTGAAGCGAAGCCGGTGTCACCGGTGAGGCGGGCGCTGGACCATTATGTCGCCTACTGGAAGGTCTGCGCGCCCCTGGTGCTGATCGGCGGCCTGTATTTCTGCGAGATCTCGGAATCCCCGATCTATTGCCCGATGTTCAGGAACCTCGGCTTCCTGAACGTCAGCCGGGCGATACTGGCGCTGTCCAACAACATACACGAGGGAACCTGGCTGATCTCATCCATTGCGATCTGCGCCTTCTGCGCGGCGCTGTTTCCGATTGTCAGGAAAAAGTGGGGCACGATACCGGCGCTGACGACGCTTCTGGCGGGCATTGCCGTGCAGGCAGTGCTCTATCTGAAGGTCATGCCGTTCATGTACAACGGCGGCGTGTACCGGCCCGCCGCGCTGATCGGTCCGGCGGTCTATATGCTGGGCTTTTTGCTGTTCCAGTCCGGCGGCAAAGAAGGGCAAACCGCAGCCCTGGCCGAAGGGCAGGGGAACGGCGGCATGCTCATGACGCTCTCCCGGCCCCTGCGATTCATCGGACGAAGGTGGACCACCTTCTGGATGGCGCAGTTCTACGTGGCGATGTACTACTACCACGTGGCGGCGTCGGTCTACGCGGCGACGGGCAACGCCTTCGCCAGCTACGCGCTGTTCCTGGTGATGACGGGGCTGTTGCTCTACGCGCTGGAATGGGGTTACCGGCGGCTGGTCAACGCCGTGCGCCGCAGCTGGCTCAGCGTGCCGTCGATGCTGCTGATGCTGGCGGTGCCCTTCCTGCTGCGCCTGGCGCTCGAGGTTTCCATGGACGCTTACGCCCAGTTTGACTATCTGGCGGCGCAACAGTGGCCGATCCGGGCCATGGTCAACGTGTCGGCCATATTCAGCCTGATCCTGATCTTCCGCGCGCTGATGGGGCGCTGGCTTCCGGCGGGCCTGACGGTGACCGTGCTGATGACGCTGCTGGCCATCGCCAACCACTATACCATGAAGTACCACGGGGCGCTGCTGACGGTGGAGGACATCCACAATGTCGGCACCGTCACGGGCGTGATCAGCAGCTACGATCTCTCCGTGGACGCCATCGCGGGGCGCATACTGCTGCTCGAAGCGGCGGCCGCCACCTGCTGTGTGCTGTCCTGGCTCTGCGCAAGGCCCCTGCGCGGCCTGTACACGTCCAGGCAGAGGTGGGTCAATCGAATCGCCTGCCTGCTTTCGGCGGTGATCTGCCTGTATTTCAGCTATTTCTCGGCGGTTCCCATCATCGAGCGCCAGGACAACATCTGGAGCTGGGGCAGCCTCTACGCGAAGATCGGCTATCTGTCCGGCACCGTGGAATCCACGATGGCGAACCTGGAGTTCTCCGTGTACAGGCCCCGGGACTACTCAGGGGAACGCATCGCGCAGATTGCCGAAGCGGCGGCGTCCCGGCCGGAGGAAGCGGCGGCATCGCCGGACGGGGAGCGCTATCCGGACATCGTGATGATCCTCAACGAGACCTGGTACGACCTCGACCAGTACATCGATACCGGCGCGGACGTGGATTATTTGAAGAACTACCGCGCGCTGGACAACGCGATCAAGGGCTTCGCGGAGGTCCCGCTCACCGGCGGGGGGACCAACGGCACCGAGTATGAGATGCTCACGGGCAATTCCATGACGCTGATCAACGCCTACGCCCCCTTCAACCGCCTGAACTTCACCGATACCGTGACGCTGCCGCGCTACCTGAAGCAGCTGGGGTATGCCACCATCGGCGCCCATCCCCATGAATCCCAGAATTATCATCGGGGCATGAGCTGGTCCCAGATGGGGATCGACCAGAGCTACTTCATCCACGATTTCACCGACCTGGAATACTACGCCGACAGGAACAGGGACCATGAGATCACGGATACCACGGCGCTGAAAAACCTGATTCGGTTCATGGACGACATGCCGAAGGACAGCCCCCGCTTCGCCTTCCTGGCCACCATGCAGAACCACGGCGACTGGACCACGAACCGGCCTGACCAGGCCGTGGTGCACAGCCACCCGGATACCCAGGACCAGGCCATGGTGGACAAGATCAACGAATACCTGTCCTGCCTGACCTATACGGACGCGATGATCGACTACATGCAGCAGTATTACACCCGCCTCTACGAGGAAACGGGGCGCAGGGTCGTCGTCTGCATGGTGGGGGATCATTCGCCCAGCTTCCTGCCTGCGCTGGAGGGCCTGTGCAAATGGCAGGACCGGGCGCTGGCCGAGCGCAAGGGCAAGATGACGCCCTACTTCATCTGGGCCAACTATCCGTTGGACCTGGAGGACGCGGCGCTCTCCGGCGTCGGCGACATGGACCTTTGCTGCCTGATGCCCGCGATGCTCCGGGCGGCGGGCGTGCCGCTTTCGTATTACTACCGGTACATCCTCGATATGAACCGGGACGTGGCGGTCTATACCAACGTCGGTTCGGAATCGGCCGAAGAATCCCGGCGGATCGCCTTCTACGACCGGGAGGGACAGCTGCATTACGCGGACGAGGACTTGCCCTCGGCGCGCATGGTCAGCGATTACTTTTGCATGGAGTACAACCTCAACGGCGAGGACGCGCAGCTTGAACCGGCGCTGTTCGTGCCGGAGGGGAAGCAGACGGAGGCGCCTGCCGGGGAGACCCCTGATATGAGTGGAGGTTCATCGGATTGAAGGGCAGACGGAAGGGCATTTTGCATTGCCTGTTGGGTGTCGCGGTCATCGCCTCCCTGTTGGCTTGCGGGCTGTATCTGGGCGGGCGCGACGACCAGACCATGACGCCGGTGAAGCTGTCCAGAGCGTCCGGCTTCTACGATGACGCTTTCTATCTGGAGATGAGCTGTGACAAGGGGGAAATCCGCTACACGCTGGATTCCACCGAGCCGGATGAAAACTCCCTGCTCTACACCGGCCCCATACGGATCGACGACGCCAGTGGGAAACCGAACGTCTATTCCATGATCGACGATGTCTGCATCGAATTAAAGAAGGAGATTCTCGAGCTGGCGGGCCGGGAGCCGAAGTACGGGTTCACGGTGCCGAACCGGCCAGTGGACAAGGCTACGGTCATACGCGCCGTCTGCGTGGACAGCTTCGGCAACCGCAGCGACATCGTCAACGGCGTCTATTTTGTGGGCTTCGACAAAAAAGAGGCCTACGACGGCATGAACATCATCACCATCACCACGAATCCCGACAACCTCTTCGACTTTGAAAAGGGCATCTATGTCCTCGGAAAGGCCTTCGACGACGCCCTCGTGGAGGGGGCGGGCATGCCGCCGGCCCTGCCCAATTTTGGCAACTGGGCGGGCAATTACAAGAGCAAGGGCCGGGATTGGGAACGGGAGGCTTATATCTGCTTCTTTGACGCGGACCGCAATCTCACGCTTTCCGGCAACTACGGCATACGCATACAGGGCGGCGCCAGCCGCTTCATGCTGCCTAAGAGCCTGAACATATTTGCACGGAAGCGCTACGGTACCGAATCCATACCGGCCCAGGCCCTGTTCGGCGAGGACTGGCAGCTTCACAGCGTGAACCTGAACGCGGGCGGGCAGGGCGTCGACACGAAGATACACGACCTGCTGGTCAACACGCTGGCGGCGGATTTCGACGTGCTGACCCGGGAATACGAGCCCTACGAGCTGTTCCTGGACGGGGAGTTCTGGGGCGTGTACTGGCTGACCCCGCGGTTCAAGGAGGATTACTTCGAGGGCAAGTACGGCGTCAAAAACGGCGATGTGATCGAAACCAAGGTCGATTACATCGAGGTTGGCACCGACGAGGACTATAAGCTCTACATGGAGATGCTCCGCAGGGTCGCCGACAACGATCTGAGCGTGGATGAAAACTATGCCGCGGCCTGTGAGATGATCGACCTGCAGAGCTGGATCGACTACTACGCCATAGAACTCTACATCTGCAACACCGACTGGCCGACCAACAACCGCTCCATGTGGCGCGTGCGTAAGCCCGGCGACCAGCCGGACGGGGATGGCAAATGGCGCTGGGTGCTGTATGATGTCAACCTTTCAATGGACATCCCTCGCGCGGACAACGACTTTATCAACCGCACGTCGAAGCGGGACCCTATTTTCGCAAGCCTGCTGGAGAACAAGTCCTTCCGCAGGGCGCTTGAGGCCAGGATGGTTGAGCTTGCGGAAAACTACATGAGCCCCGAAAGGGTAGATGCCTTTGTGGATGATTATGTCAGCCGAATGCGCCACGCCATGGGCAACGAATACACGCGCTTTATGAACACCAGGACGGAGGAGGATTTTGTGGAGAGCTGCGAGGCGATCAAGACCTTCTTCCGGCTGAGGCACGATTATATTGTGGAGGAATACGGTGATAAAGAGAAATAGGACGGTGCTGGCCGCGGACAAGTACCGGCATGAGCTCAAGTATATCTGCGACGAGCTGGAGCTGCGAATCGTCGAGCAGAAGCTGAAGGCGGTGATGAAGCCGGACCCGCATGCCGACGGGAACGGGGAGTATCTGATACGAAGCGTCTACTTTGACGATTATCAGAGAAGCCGCTTCTTTGAGAACGAGGACGGCGTGGACCCCCGGGAAAAGTTCCGAATTCGCGCCTACAACTGCTCCGACGCGCGCATTTCCCTGGAGAAGAAGATCAAGAGCCACGGCATGACCGGCAAGAAGAGCTGCCTGATCGACAGGGAGACCTGCATGAAGATGCTGACCGGACAGTCCATATCAGACCGCCTTGGCCAGCACCCGCTGCTGGACGAGTGGATCCTCCAGCGGGAGACCGCGGGGCTGCGCCCGGTGATGCTGGGGGAGTACGTCCGCAAGCCCTATGTGTATCGGGCCGGGAACGTCAGGATCACCTTCGACCGCTTCATCAGCGCGTCTCTCCGGATTCAGGATATATTCGAGAAGCGTATCTCCCGAATCGCGGTATTGCCCACGGGTTACCATGTGCTGGAAGTGAAATATGACGACTTCCTGCCGGACGTCATCTACCAGCTGATCGACAACGGCCATATGCGTCAGGCTACGTTCTCAAAATTCTATTTGGGCTGCAGGGCCATGGGAGGTAAGATCAATGAGCTTTAAGGACATCTTCAAGAAGGGCTTTCTGACATCCTACGCGAACGCGGAGATTACGTTCCGGTATGCGGTGCTGGCGATGCTGGCGTGCCTCGTGATCGCGCTGGTGATCTGCGCGGTGTACTACTTCAAGTCGCGGAAATACTTCTTTTCCAAGGAGTTCGCGGTGTCGCTGGTGGCGCTCTCGGTGATCACC
>JAZSAA010000371.1:0-9456 GCA_045601625.1 Clostridia bacterium
GAGCTGACCATCAAGAATATCGCCCTCATTGAATCGCTGCGCATCGAATTTGCGCAGGGATTCAATGTGCTTACGGGCGAAACCGGCGCGGGCAAGTCCATCGTGGTGGACAGCATCAGTCTGGCCCTGGGCGGGCGCGCCGACCGGGATATGATCCGCACCGGGGCAGAGCGCGGCATGGTGCAGGCGTTGTTCGACGTTGCCGGCAATTCCCGGGCCATGGCCGTGCTGGATGGGCTGGACATCGAGGCGGAGGACGGCCTGATTGCCATTCGCCGGGAATTGAGCCGCAACGGGCGCAACATCTGCCGGGTCGGCGACGTGGTGGTGCCCCTGAACACACTCAAGCAGCTGACTGCCACGCTGATGGACATTCACGGCCAGCACGAGCACCAGGCGCTGATGAACCCCGCCAGGCACCTGGACTTTTTGGACGCCTTTGGTGGCGGGGCCCACGCCTCCGCCCGGGAAAAGGTGGCCGCGCTGTACGCCGAGCGCAGCCGCATCGGCGCGGAGCTGAAGCGGCTGATGAACGATGTCTCCGAGCGTGAACGCCTGGTGGACGTGCTGTCCTTTCAGGTGCAGGAGATCAGCGCCGCGAAGCTGAAGCCCGGCGAGGAGCAAAAGCTGGAGAAGAAGCTGTCGGTGCTGGAAAACGCCGAGAAGATCCGCCAGAGCGTGGAAGGAGCCTATAACCTGGTGTATCGGGGCGACGGACGCGCGCCCTCCGCCCAGGAGGCGCTGCTGCAATCGGCGGACGCCATGGACCGCATCGCCCCGCTGAACGAGCGCTACGCGGCCCTGGCCGGACGCCTGCGGGAGCTGTACTACGGCGCGCAGGACGTGGGCTATGAGCTCCAGGCCCTTCTGGACGACCTGGATTTCGAGCCGGACCTGCTGGACAAGGTCGCCGCGCGGCTGGACGCCATCAAGAAGCTGGAGCGCAAGTACGGCGCGACGGTGGAGGAGGTCATCGAGTTCGGCGCGCAGGCTGTCGACCGGCTGAACGGCATCAAGGGCAGCGACGCCGCGCTTTCCGACCTGAAAAAGCGCTATAAGGAGGCGGACAACGCCCTCCGCGAGGCCTGCGCCGCGCTGACGGCCATACGACGGGAGAGCGCCCTGAGGCTGTCGGAGCGCATCTGCGGGCAGTTGAAGGACCTGGGCATGGGCAAGACCCGCTTCGAGGTGCGGGTGGAGCCCCTGGCCAAGCCCACCGCCGGCGGCATGGACGGGGTGGAGTTCATGATTTCCCCGAATCCCGGCGAACCGCTGCGTCCGCTGGCAAGCATCGCCTCCGGCGGCGAGATATCCCGTGTGATGCTGGCGTTGAAAGCCATATCGGTGGATTCCGAGGGCGTGGACGCCATGATCTTCGACGAGATCGACACCGGCGTCTCCGGTCGGATGGCCCAGGTGGTGGGGGAGAAGATGTGCCTGATCGCAAAAACCCGCCAGGTGCTCAGCGTCACCCACCTGCCCCAGATCGCGGCCCTGGGAGACGCCCATTTCCTGGTGGAGAAGGTCGCCGGGGAGGACCGGACCGACACCCATGTGCGCCTGCTGGACGAGGAAGGCCGCGTGCGGGAGCTGTCGCGGCTGGTGGGCGGCGCCGAGGACAGTGAGAGCAGCCTGTCCCACGGCGCGCACATGCTGAAGGAGGCCGCTGATCGAAAGCGGAATCTGTAGGGCCATAAAACAGACCACATTCTAATACTGTTCTCAATTATATTGTAGAAGATCCTTCGCTGCGCTCAGGATGACACCGTTACGCCTGTCATCCTGGGCGACGCGAAGGATCTTTGCATATCTTTTCCCGGGAAAAGATGTTCCTGTCACGCCTTCGGGTCGATCATGCCGGAGTTGATGTAGTGGGCGAGTATGTCCACGATGCGGGCGTGTTTGCCGCCCTGGGCGACGATCAGGTCGGCGTATACCACGTAGTTGCGGATGTACTTTTCGTACATCGGCTTGACGGTGGCCAGGTACTGGGCGTAGACGCTCTCGATGGTACGCCCCCTGTCTCGCAGGTCCCGCTTCACCCGTCGCAGCAGGCACACGTCCGGGTCCACCTGCACGAAGATCTTGAAATCCATCAGGTCCCGAACCTCGGGGTCATAGAACACGTGGATACCCTCCAGCAGCACCACGTCCGCCGGCTCGATCAGAACGCCCGGGTCGCAGCGCCGGTGCTGGGTGTAATCGTATTCCTTCGCGGTGATGGATTCGCCCCGGCGCAGCTTCATAAGGTCGTCCCGAAGCACGTCGTGCTCGAAGATTCCGGGCTCGTCGTAGTTGATCAGGCAGCGCTGCTCGTAGGTCATGTCCGGGTGATCCTTGTAATAGGAATCCTGCTTGATGTACACGCAGGGCCGCTCCAGCCGGGAAGCCAGGGCCTTGGCCAACGTGGATTTACCGCTGCCGCTGGCCCCACAGATACCGATGATCAGCATGGTCCATCCCTCCAGCATCGTTGTTGACACCTATATTCTAACATATTTCGGGCAGGATTACAATGGGAGGGCGGGAATTGCTGTTTATAGCTATACCACCCTTTGTTTAAGGTGGTATAGTTAATTAGACTTCTTCCGTTACAGTCACATTGTTAAGTGCGGCATCCAGCAGAAGATTGATAAGCTCGTTCCGACTGCGGTTTGTCTTGACCGAGAGCTCATCCAAACGGGCGATTGTATCATCCTTCATACGAACCGACACAACTTTGTGCCCATCCTCGCCTCTACGGGCTGTCTTCTTTGGAATTTTGATTTCATGATTCATATTGCATCACCTCACGTCAGAAATACAATAATAGCTTGACAGATATCATGTTGATATATTATAAGGTTCCAACGAAACGATTTCTGGAAATAGTATTAACTGGGGTAAATGAATAAACAAAAATGATTAACTTCGTGTCGCTATCTGCCGTCACAGGAAATAGTGCATGGCGACTGATAGTCGCCGCTACGGTGCTTTGATACTTGTTGTGACTTCTTTCTACAAAGCGCCTCCTGTTAGATTGACGACACTGGGTATAGAGGAATGTGTAAGAGGCAGAAAAGTACAAAATGGTATAAGCCCGGATAAAAAAGAGGAGCGAGCCCTTTTGGGGTCGCTCCTCGAATCTCATGGAATTATCTGATTCTTACTTCCCGAAATACCGCTTCAGCAGGCCCGCGAACGCCTTTCCATGCCTTGCCTCGTCCCTCGCCATCTCATGCACGGTGTCGTGGATGGCGTCCAGGTTCAGGGCCTTGGCGCGCTTGGCCAGGTCGGTCTTGCCGGCGGTGGCGCCGTTCTCGGCTTCCACGCGCATCTTCAGGTTCTTCTCGGTGCTGTCGGTCAGCACCTCGCCCAGCAGCTCGGCGAACTTCGCGGCGTGTTCGGCCTCCTCGAAGGCGGCGGTCTTCCAGTATTCGCCGATCTCGGGGTAGCCCTCGCGATAGGCGACGCGGCTCATGGCCAGGTACATGCCTACCTCGCTGCACTCGCCGGTGAAGTTGGCGCGCAGGTCGGCGATGATGTCCTCGGGCGCGCCCTTGGCCACGCCGACCACGTGCTCGGCGGCCCAGGTCATTTCCTCGGACTGCTCGATGAACTTGGAGGCGGGAGCCTTGCAGACGGGGCAGAATTCGGGCGCGGCGTCACCCTCGTACACATAGCCGCAGACGGAACAGACAAACTTCTTCATACTATTAATCCTCCTATAAATCTTGTCGGTCATGATTGCATTCATGCTTGTGAACATTATAACCTAAAACGCGCCGTTTGTGAACCATTTGTGCCGATATTTTCTTGACATTTTTCATTGCCTGTGATACCATTAATCAGTTGAATTGTGTCTATTGTGGGTGGCTATGATTTCCGGCGCTCGGGCGCGGAGGGGACGTAAGCAGTGACAGACGGTCTGGTTTCCATCATTACGCCTTGCTACAACGGCGGGCGGTTTCTCGCCGAAACCATCGAATCGGTGCTGGGCCAGACCTATGCCCATTGGGAGATGATCGTCGTGGACGACGGCTCCTCGGACAATACCCCCCAAATCGCCGAACGCTACGCCGCCGGGGACGGCCGGGTACGGCTGGTTCGCCAGCCCAACGGCGGCACGGCCTGCGCCAGGAACAACGGCATGCGGCTGGCCCTGGGGCGCTACATCGCGCTGTTGGACGCCGACGACCTGTGGGAACCGGACTTCCTCGAAAAGCAGCTGGCGTTCATGGGGCAGACCGGTGCCATCTGCGTGTGCAGCGCCTACCGGCACATCGACGAAAGCGGGCGGGAGATCCAGCACCCCACGGTGCCGATGCCCGTCATCACCCCGAAGGACATGCGGGTGATGAATCGCATTGGCTGCCTGACGGGCCTGTACGATTCCCAAAAGCACGGCAAGGTGTTCCTGCACGAGGAGCTGCGCTCGATCCGGGACGACTACGCCTACTGGTACGACATCGTATGCCTGGAGGGCGAGGCCCGGGGCAACCCGCAGGTCCTGGCCCGCTACCGGGTGCAGACCGCCAGCACCACCGGCAACAAGCTGAAGCTGGTGTCGAAGCAGTATCAGTTCTACAGGCGTTACCTGAAGCACGGCGTGCTGACCGCGTGCCTGAACACGGTGCGCTGGGGCGTCTCAGGCATCAGAAAGTTTTCGTGAAACGGGATGAGGGCATGGCGAAGGACATTGCCGCGGTGGTGGTGACCCACAACCGAAGGGCGCTGCTGGCGCACTGCGTCGATTGCCTGCTGAGACAGACCCGGCCCGGCCTGGACATCTGGGTGATCGACAACGCCAGCACCGACGGCACGGCGGACATGCTCGCGCCGAAGATCGCTGACGGCCGCGTCCGCTACGCGAATACCGGCGGCAACCTGGGGGGCGCGGGGGGCTTTGAGTTCGGCCTGCGCCTGGCGGCGGAGCGGGGATATGAATACGCCTGGGTCATGGACGACGATTCCATGCCCGAGCCCACAGCCCTGGAGGCGCTGATGCGCGCCGCGGACGAGCTGGGCGACTTCGGCTTCCTCTCCGGCAAGGTGCTGTGGACGGACGGCTCGATCTGCCGGATGAACGTCCAGCGGGATATGAAGCTGCGCAACATTTCCGATTTCACCCCGACCCGGATTCCCTGCGGCGCGGCGACCTTCGTGTCGTTGCTGGTGCCCATAAAGGTGGTGCGGGAGGTGGGCCTGCCCATCGGCGAATTCTTCATCTGGGCGGACGACCTGGAATATACCCGCCGAATCTCTCTGAAATACCCCTGCTGGGTGGTCACCGACAGCGTCACCGTGCACTGCTGCGAGACGAACAACGGCGGCAACATCGCCACCGATGTGCCAGAGCGCATACCCCGCTACCGCTACGCCTACCGCAACGAGGTGGTGCTTTATCGCCGGGAGGGCGTTCGCGGCGCGACGCACCTGCTGTTGCGCACGCCGCTGCACATCGCCCGGGTGCTGGTCAAAGCCGACGGGCTGAAGCGGGCGCGCATTCGCGTCATCCTCGGCGGTACGCTGAAGGGACTGTCCTTCCATCCGCCGGTCCGGTTTCCCGATTAACGCCCTCAGGAGCGTGACATAATGAAGGTTCTGGAAGTCAACGTCGACGACGTGGGCCTGGGCGGCGTCTACGCCCTGGTGAACAGCGTCATCCGAAACAAGCCCGAGGGCTTGAAGCTGGACATCGCCTGCATCGCCGAGTTTGAAAATCCAAACAACATAGAGGACCTGGGCCGCCTGGGTACGGAGGTCCATTACGTGGGCACTCACGGCCCGAGATGGTCGCGGCCTAACGCCTATTACAGGAACACATTGAAGCTGCTGCGCGATGGCGGCTATGACTGCGTTCACATCCACGGGGATGTGGCGTATTTATTGTTGATATTCGCAAAGGCCGCCCGGAAGGCGGGCGTGCAGAAGATCATACTCCATTCCCACGCGGCGGGCATCGACGGCGGCTCGCGCCGGTTGAAAGCGGCGCTGCATCGGCTCTGCCGCGGCGCGCTGCGGCGCAATGCCACCGACTTTGCGGCCTGTTCCGACGTGGCGGCGGCATGGATGTATCCCGGCCTGGACGCGAGCCGGGTGAGGATGGTCGTCAACGGCATCGAGGTTGATCGCTTCGCCTGGGACCCCGCCGTCCGGCGCCGGATTCGCGGAGAACTCCGCCTGGAGGACGCCTTCGTGGTCGGCCATGTAGGACGCTTTGCCTACCAGAAGAACCACGAATACCTGCTGGAGGCCTTCGCGGCCATGCGCCGGCGCATTCCCAACGCAAGGCTGCTGCTGGTGGGGGAGGGCGTGCTGTTCGACGAGACCCGGGAAAAGGCCGAGCGCCTTGGCGTCGCCGGTGACGTGATCTTCTACGGCGCCAGCCGCGACGTGGGCGGGCTGATGCAGGCCATGGACCTGTTCGCGCTGCCCTCCCGCTTCGAGGGCCTGCCGGTGGTGGGTGTCGAGGCCCAGGCCGCCGGGCTGCCCGTGCTTTTCTCCGACCGCATCACCCGCCAGGCGGGGCTGACGGAGGGCGTCCGGTTCCTGCCCATCGACGACGCCTCTGCGGAAAGGTGGGGCGAGGCGGCCCGCAACGTGGCCGAAGGCCCCGCCTGGGATCGCGCGAAGGGCTGCGAACGGGTCCGCCGGGCGGGCTTCACCATAGAAAACACCGTGCGCGCGTTCCTGGCGCTCTACGAAAGGGCGGGTGATGCCCGGTGATCTACATCGTGACCCACAAGCGCCTGGACCTGCCCCGGATGAAGGGCTACCGGGCGATACAGGTGGGCGGCGCTGCGGACGACTTCCCCGGCTGCCTGCGGGACAATACCGGCTCGAGCATCGCCGAAAAAAACGCCAATTACTGCGAGCTGACGGCGATGTACTGGATCTGGAAGAACGTGGACGATCCCTGCAAGGGCCTGGTCCACTACCGGCGCTACTTCGGCAGGCGGTCCCTGAGCAGCCGGGTGGGGGACATACTGCCCTACGATGCGCTGGTGGGCATGCTGGAGGGCCGGGATCTGCTGGCAGCACGGCCCGCGGTGTACCACGTCAGCGCCCGGGAGCAGCTGCTGATGGAATGCTGCGCCCCGGAGACCTTCGACCGGCTGGAGGCCGTCGTCGAGGCGCTGGCCCCTGAATACATGGATGCCTTCCGCGCGTTCTTCGCGGGCAACAGGGCTTCCCAGTACAACATGCTCTTTAGCAGGCGGGAGGTCTTTGACGACTACAGCGCCTGGCTTTTCCCGATACTCTTTACCCTCGAGGACCAGGTGGACCTGACTGGCGAGAGCGACTACCGGAAGCGCCTGTACGGCTTCCTGGGCGAGCGGCTGATGAACGTCTGGATGGCGCACAACCGGCTTTCCGTGAAGTACCTGCCGGTGGTCAGTACCGAATATACCCCCAGGGACCACCTGACCTACCTGCGCCGGGACATCACCAATGCGCTGAGGTTCAGATTTCAGAAGAAGGAGGGGCAATCATGACGTATGATTACCTGATCGTGGGCTCGGGCCTGTTTGGCGCGACCTTCGCCCGCCAGGCCACAGACGCCGGCAAAAAGGTGCTGGTGGTGGACAAGCGGCCCAATATCGCGGGCAATATCTACACCGAGGACGTGGAGGGCATCCACGTGCACAAATATGGCGCCCACATCTTCCACACCAACGACAAGCGGGTTTGGAACTATGTGAACCGCTTCGCCGACTTCAACCGCTTCACCAACAGCCCGGTGGCGAATTATAAGGGCGAGCTGTACTCGCTGCCCTTCAACATGTACACGTTCAACAAGATGTGGGGCGTGGTGACGCCGGAGGAGGCGCAGGCGAAGATCGACGAGCAGCGCCGGGAGATCACCGGCGAGCCCAGGAACCTTGAGGAGCAGGCCATCAGCCTGGTGGGCCGGGACATCTTTGAAAAGCTGGTGAAGGGCTACACCGAGAAGCAGTGGGGAAGGGACTGCAGGGACCTGCCCGCCTTCATAATCCGCCGCCTGCCCGTGCGGCTGACCTTTGACAACAACTACTACAACCCCCTCTCCCAGGGCATCCCCATCGGCGGGTTCACGAAGCTGGTGGAGAACCTGCTGGCGGGCATCGAGGTGCGCCTGAACTGCGACTACCTGGAAAACCGGGCCGCGCTGGACGCGCTGGCCAGGAAGGTGGTCTACACCGGACCCATCGACGCCTACTTCGGCTTCAGGCTGGGCGCGCTGGAGTACCGCTCGGTGCGGTTTGAGACCCAGCTTCTGGACATCCCCAACTTCCAGGGCAACGCCGCCGTGAACTACACCGACCGGGAGACGCCCTGGACCCGGATCATCGAGCACAAGTGGTTCGAGTTCGGCAAGGACGCCGAGGGCAACGACCTGCCAAAGACCGTCATCAGCCGGGAGTACAGCTGCGAATGGAAGCCGGGGGACGAGCCCTACTATCCCGTCAACGACGCAAAGAACGGCGCGTTGTACGAAAAGTACAGGGCCCTGGCCGACGCCGAGGCGAACGTGATCTTCGGCGGCAGGCTGGGCGCATACAAGTACTACGACATGGACCAGACCGTCGCCGCCGCGCTGGCGCTGTGCGAGCGTGCGCTGGGGTAGGGGCCGGCATAGCACGGGTCCCCGTGATGTATCACGGGGACCCGTGGCGTATAACGATTACGTTTCATCCAGCAGCCCGTCCAGTATCTCCGCCGCGCTAAAGGCCAGGTTGGGACAGGGACGCTTTTTGTAGTATTCCGACGTGCGCTGCTCCGGATCGCCGCCCTCCGTCACGTTGACGCCCCTGAGCAACTCGCGGCAGACGATGCTGCCATTCTTCTCCCGGAACCTGCGGGCGAATTCCTGCACCAGGGCGTAATGGGCCTTCTTGGCGGCATAGTCCTTCGGGTCGGCGTAGCCCTTTACCATCCCCAGCACCAGCGCCGCGCCGCTGACGGTGCCACAGACCTCCCGCAGCCGTCCCAGCCCGCCGCCGAAGGACGAGGCCATCCGGGCCGCGGCGTCGATCTCCAACCCGGTCACGTCGCAGAAGGCGCAGAAGACTGCCTGGGAACAGTTATAGCCCTGCAAAAACAGGCTTCGGGCAAGCTCGGCATGGTGGGACACAGGCATTCTTCCCTTTCAAAGACGGTACCTGTATTATATCAGATCTACGTGCGCTTGTCATCCCCGGAAATTGAGAATTAGACATAACTAATTATGCGGAAGTTTGTATGATTTAACCTGTTTTGTAATGTAAATTATAATGAATAACATTGTCAAGAGCCCGCTTTTGTGTTAAAATAAAGCGATGATGAAACCCATGCTGCGAAGGTGTCATCAACATCAATTCAGATGCGACAGGAAACTACAAGGAGGTAAGCAGTATGCAATATTCCCGCGAAGTTGAGGAAATGGTCTGCGTTGCCAAGGGCCCGCACCATGGTCCCGCGCCCATCCCCGAGGAGGGCAAGTGGATTCAGGCC
>JAZSAA010000372.1:0-3549 GCA_045601625.1 Clostridia bacterium
GCTGGCGGGCACGGCGGTCTCGGTGGTGAAGTAGGCGCACACGCCGCGGAACAGGTACATCGTGCAGATGGTGACGATGAAGCTCTGCAGCTTGAACTTCACGTGGAAGAAGCCGTTGATGGCGCCGATGGCCGCGCCGCATAGTATGCCGCCCACGATGGCCAGCGGAACGTTGATGAAGGAGAGCGCGCTGACCACCAGCGACGCCACGCCCAGCGTGGAGCCCTCGGTGAAGTCGATGGAGCCCAGCGTCATCACGAAGAACACGCCCACCGCCACGATGGTGGGATAGTAGATCTGCGAGAACAGAAGCCGCAGCTTCTTCGGGGTCAGGATCTTGCCCTGGGTCATGATGTTCAGCACCACGATGATGACCACAAAACCGATCAGCGGAAGCAGCGCCTTGAAGGTGTCTCCGGCCAGGAAGCTGCGGAGCCTGGATTGCTGATTATTTCTGCTGTTTGCTTTTTCCATTTTCTCCGCCTCCTTAAACCATTTTGGCAATCAGGTCTTCTTCGCTGAGGGCGGGATCGCGCAGGAACTCGCCGTTGATGCGGCCGTCCTTCATCACGAAGATGCGGTCCGACATGCCCAGCAGCTCGGGGATCTCCTCGGAGATCATGATGATGGACTTGCCCTGCTTCTTCATGTCGGCCATCAGCGCGTAGATGGCCTGCTTGACCTTGACGTCGATGCCCCGGGTGGGCGAATCCAGCACCAGCAGGTCGCTGCCCTTGCCGATCCACCGGGCCAGCACCACCTTCTGCTTGTTGCCGCCGGACAGATCGGAGACGAACTGCTGGACGCCCTGCATCTTGGTCTGCATGTTGGTGGCATGCTCGTTGGCGAACTGGGTCAGCTTGCGGCCGCTCAGCAGCCCGTGATTGGCCAGGTCGTCCAGCGACGGCAGCACCACGTTGTTGCGGATGGACTCGTTCAGTATGATCGATTCGTTGTCGCGGTCCTTCGAGGTGTAGGCCACGGAGTGCTTGATGGCAGTGGGGATGTCGTTGATGGCGGTGCCATCGGCCAGGGTCACGCTGCCCTGGCGGTTCCAGGACGCGCCGAAGATGGCCTTGCCCACCTCGTGCATGCCGCACTCGGACAGGCCGCCGAAGCCCAGGATCTCGCCCCGGTGCAGCTCGAAGCTGATGTCCTCGATCTCCCCGGGCACGCTGACGCCCTTCACCGACAGCACGACCTCGTCGGAAACGGGGGCGCCGTAGTCGGTGCGGTAGTAGGCCGAGCCGATCTCGCGGCCCACCATCAGGCGCTTGAGGTCGTCCTCAGTGACGTCGGCGGCCTTCACGGTGTCGATATACTCGCCGTCGCGCAGGATCGAGATGGAGTCGGAGCGGGTCAGCACCTCGCCCAGGTCGTGGCTGATGAATATGACCGAGCGGCCGTAGTTGCGCACCTGGTCCATGATCTTGAACAGCTCCAGGCGGCCGTTCTGGGACAGGGCGGTGGTCGTCTCGTCGATGACCAGGATCTTGGGCTTGAAGTAGGTGGCCTTGACGATCTCCACCAGCTTGCGGTCCTCAAAGTTGTAGCGGTCGATCATCGTGCCGGCCTTGATGCGGCCGAAGCCGTAATCGTCCAGCAGCTTCTGGGCCGCCTTGTTCATGGCGCGGGTATCCTTGATGCCCATGTGCATGAAGGGCTCCTCGTGGCCCAGGAAGATGTTCTCGGCCACAGTCAGGCCCGACAGGGTGCCCATCTCCTGCACGATGATGGCAATGCCGGCGTCGTTTGCTTCCACCTGGTTGCGGATGTGCAGCTGCTGCCCGTCCAGGGTGAAGGTGCCGCCGCCGATGGTGTAGATGCCGCACAGCATCTGGCAGAACGTGCTCTTGCCCGAGCCGTTCTCGCCGATCAGGGCTCGGACCTCGCCGGCGGCGATGCTGATGGACACGTCGTTGACGGCGTGGGTCATGCCAAAGCGCTTGTCAATATGCTCGGCAACGAGCATTGTCTTCTTATCCATACGCAGCCCCCTCACTTCACGACGCTGCCCTTGCCGCCGCGGGCCGTCAGCGTAACGATGATCAGAAGCGCCGCGCCGGTCACCACGTTCTGGATGGTGGTGGGCGCGCCCAGGGCCACGAAGCCGCTGAAGATCATGGAGATGATGAACTCACCCACCACGATGGCGGTAATCGGCACGCCGTACTTGCGGAAGGCGACGCCGAAGAAGGTGCCCATCAGGGGCTGGAAGTTGCGGCTCATGGTGCTCATGCCGGTCAGGGCGGTCATCGTGGTGCCGTAGGACACCGACAGAATCGCCATGACGCCCACGAAGAAGTGCAGCAGCATGAAGCCGATCAGCTTGTACTTCTTCACGTTGATGCCCATGTTCTTGGCGGTGAACTCATTGCTGCCGATGGCGGCGCAATAGGTGCCGATCTTGGTATAATTCAGTATGAAGTACATCAGCAAAAACGCCAGTATGGCAAGGATGTAATTGCCGGGGGCGCCGCTGAAGAAGCGGTAGGCGGGGTCAAGCGTCTGCTTCTCGCCGCCCGCCACGATGACCGCCACGCTCTCGAACACCAGCATGACGCCCACGGTGACGATCATGGAGGGCACGTTCAGGCGGTTGTACAGCAGGCCGATCAACAGGCCCAGCAGCGTGCCGCAGCCCAGGCAGCCCAGCACGAAGCCGATATAACCAAACTTTTGGGACAGTATGACGCCAACGATGCTGGAGAGCACCACGTTGGAGCCGACGGCGAAGTCGAACAGGCCCATCACGACGATGAAGTAGAGCCCGCAGCCGCCGACGGAATAGATGATCGAGGATTGCAGGTAGGATGACAGATTGTTGAGTGAGCCGAAGTTGTGCGGCGTCAGGATCTTGAAGATGCCGTAGACAACCACCAGCATCGCCGCCAGCAGGACGAGCCCGTAGTATCGACTGCCCTTCAGCTTTTCCAGTGTTTTGGACATAGCTTCGCTTCCTATTCTTTCGGCTTCCTGCGAAAGCAGCATGCCTTGATGTCTGTTTTGTTAGAGTGTGTTTCTAAACCGGCACCCCACGAAGCGGGGCCACCAATAATGAAACCGCACCCATGTAGCGGCGGCGCAGGCGCCGCCATCGTTCCCATCGACGATTGAAATGCCATGGCGGCGCAGGCGCCGCCGCTACACACCATAAGTCGCATATCTACCGCTTTTCACAGTAAATACAGGGGGATGCAATTTCGAGTGGATTTACCTGCATTTCAAGGCGGTTTTCGGCAGGTTTACTGGCGGTAAATCAAGGGAAATCAACGCAGATATGCAGGCAAAGACGCCGAAATTGCGCTTCAGGTATTTTAGAAATACACACTTGAACCCGGCCGCCTGTACGTGGGGCAATGGCGGCGCAGTCCGCGTCGCCGGGTCTGAGTGCAGCAGCGCTGACAGACCGGGAAAAGCGGGCGTCGCCGCGCCTGGCGGACGCCCGCTCAACAGTGGGTCAAGCTGTATTACTTGGCGTGACGGGCCACGACGTCCTCAACGGACAGCTTCGCGCAGGCCGCGGCCAGGTCGTCATAGGACAGGCCG
>JAZSAA010000373.1:0-5656 GCA_045601625.1 Clostridia bacterium
CGCAGCGCGTCGATGTGGAACTCCCTGATCCAGTAGAAGGCGTTGGCGATCAGGAAGGCGCGCACCTCGGGCTTTCCGTGGTCGAAGGCCAGCGTGCCCCATACGGGGAACTCCCGGCGCAGCGGGTCGCTGTTTTCATACAGCGGCGTGCCGTCGAACCAGCCCAGGGCGAACGCGTCCTTCGGGAAGTGGGCGGGCACCCAGTCCAGGATCACGCCGATGCCGGCCTGGTGCATCCGGTCCACGAAATACCGGAAGTCGTCCGGCGTACCGTAGCGGGACGTGGGCGCGTAGTAGCCCGTGGTCTGGTAGCCCCAGGACAGGTCGAAGGGGTGTTCGCAGATGCCCATCAGCTCCACGTGGGTAAAGCCCATGTAGGTGACGTAGTTGACCAGGTCGTCTGCCAGCTGGGTATAGTTCAGGAAGCCGTCCTCGTCCCAGTCGCCCTGGAAGCCCTTCTTCCAGCTTCCCAGGTGCACCTCGTAGATGGACATCGGACGCTCCACCACTTTGGTGTTGTCCCGCTGGGCCTGGTGGATCTCGTCGTGCCATTCGTAGTTGTCCAGACCCCACACGATGGAGGCGTTCTGGGGCCGGCGCTCGGTCCAGAAGCCATAGGGGTCGGACTTGTAGCGCTTCACGCCGTCCGCGCCGGTGATGACGTAGCGGTAGGCGTCGCCCTGGCCCACGCCGGCCAGGAAGCACTCCCAGACGCCGCTGTCGCCCGCCGCGCGGTGCATCCACTGCTCATTCTCCCAGCCGGTCCTGGCGGTGATGACCGAGACATACTGCGCATTGGGGGCCCAGACGTTGAACCATGTGCCCTGAACGCCCTGGGCCTCGCCCGGGTGCGCGCCAAGCTTGCGGTAGACCTCGTAGTTCGTGCCCTGGTGAAACAGGAAGCTGTCGTAATCGGTAAAAACGGCGCTTTGGGCGTTATACTCTGCCATGGGTGACCCCTTTCCTTTCGCGTGTGTGAGTTCAGTCGCGCTGTGGGCGGGGTGGTCATAGTAACACGCCCTGCGCAACGGTGACTGTGGGAACGTCGGTCGTATGGTAGCTTTATTTGTCAGGTGGTCAGGCGGGTCAATGGGGCGGTCGCGCAGGGAAATCCAGTGTCATGCGGGAGACGTTCGGGCGGCACGGGACGCCTTGTTCATGCAGGTCACCCCAGCCCGGTTCGGAAACAGGCGTGATGCGTGAGTTTCCTATCATATCAGTAATTATAGCGTTTTGGTTTACAAATTGCAATGATTATATTGCGAAAATGCATTTATATTTTTCACGGAAGGGCGATCGTCGCATTTTTTCAGTCAGGCAGGCCCCTTGTGGAGTAAAGCCGCAAAGCCCTGCAATTGATCGTCCGGACGCGGTTTACAATCGCTCCTGTCCATGTTATAATCGTGTCATCATCACTTGGAGGATGGGTTATGATACTTAAAATGCTTGTTTTCTTCGCCGTGGCTTCATTGCCGGCCTGGTTCCTGCTGTCCGCGGGGATCGGAACGCGCCGGGACGCCCGGCGGAGGGCCGACCGGGAATACACCAGGGCCGACGGAACCATCGTGGACTACGTGCGCCACGAGGTGCCCAGCGGCAGGCGCGGCAAAAACGTCTATTGGAAGCCGATCGTCGAATACACCGCCGAGGGGCAGGATTACCGCGTTACCTATGAAAACAGCCTGGTGCCGGAGCAGTTTCCGACAGGCACGGGCGTGGTGGTGCTCTACGACGTCAGCAACCCCTCCAGCTTCCACCTGGAGGCCGACCCGGTGTACATCTACCAGGGGGACGGCGCCATCCGCGTCGCGGTGATCTGGATACTGGCCAGCGTCGCGCTGACGGTCTTCCTGGCGGTGTTCGTCGGCGGCGCGCGCTTCGATTTCAGCCGGATCGGGCGCGATGCGCAGCACTTCTTCCACGGCAGGAGGTAGTCCCGTGAAGCGTATATTGCTCCAGTGGCTGCAAATTGCGGCAGGGCTGCTGGTCTTCGCCTTCGGCGTGCACCTGACCATCTTCGCCAACATCGGCCTGGCCCCCTGGGACTGCCTGGGTATGGGCGTGGCCGCGCACACGCCGCTGAATTACGGCCTGTCGATGACAGCCATCGCCGTGGCCATACTGGGCGTGGACCTGTTGCTAACGGAGCGCATCGGCTACGGCACGATCATCGACGCGCTGCTGACAGGCAACTTCGTGCAGCTGTTCAACGACCTGAACCCCTTCCCTGCCAACCAAAACCTTTGGCTCGGCATCGGGCTGATGCTCGTGGGCTTCGTGTTCATGGCGCTGGGCATGTGGGTCTACATGAGCGCCGGCCAGTGCTGCGGCCCCAGGGACGCGCTGCTGGTGGGCCTGGGCAAGCGGCTGCCTCGGCTGCCCATCGGGCTGGTAGAGATCCTGCTCTGGGCCGCGGTGCTCCTTGTCGGCTGGCTGCTGGGCGGACCGGTTGGCATCGGCACCGTCATCAGCACCTTCGGCGCGGGGCTGGTGATGCAGCTGGTATACAACGCCGTGGGCTTCGAGCCGAGGGACGTCGTCCACAGGGACGTATTCGACGTGATCAAAGAAATCCGCCGGGACCGTTAAGGCCCCGGCGGTCGTCTGTTATTCAAAGTATCCCTCGATCCAGTCGCGCCGCTTGATCGCGGCCAGCCAGGCTTCGGGGATGGCGTCATACCCGTAGTACAATCCGGCCAGGCCGCCGGCGACGGCCGCGACGGTATCGGTGTCCTCGCCCAGGTTGACGGCCTTCAGCAGGGCCGCCTCGAAGGCATCGGTGGTCAGCAGCGACCAGGCCGCCGCCTCGAGTGTGTTCACCACGTAGCCGTCGCCGCGGATGTCGTCGGCCCCCAGCGCCGCGAAGGCGGCCAGGTCCCGCAGGCGGTCGTAGCACTTCAGGTCCTGCATAAAGGCGATATGCTGCATGGCGGTCAGGTCCATGATGCCGAAGGCCTCTTCGTAATAGCGGAAGCCCTGGTCCAGGCCGGCCTGCATTCGCGCGGCGAGATCGCCCTC
Source organism: Clostridia bacterium (assembly GCA_045601625.1). Taxonomy (GTDB): domain Bacteria; phylum Bacillota; class Clostridia; order Christensenellales; family Aristaeellaceae; genus UBA2862. The sequence continues at coordinate 3,019 of JAZSAA010000373.1, forward strand.
TCCAGAGAGTATCTCCTTCACCATGAAGGCGTACAGCCCGCAGGCGATGTTGGAGCGCATGTGGGCGTGGGTCAGGCTGCCCACCCCGTGGATGATGTCGATCATCCCCTCGTCCGGCAGGCCCTTTTCGACGCAGTACAGCGCGGCCGGCATGATCCGCATCAGGCTGCCGTTGCCGTTGTCGCTGACGTCGTTTCCGCCGCAGGTGAACGGGTTCCCGCTGCGCCTGTAGCGTTCGATCGCGCCGCGGGTGATGCCGCCCACGTCGTAGGCATAGCCGTAGGGCGTGTATTCGCCGTCGTCAAGCCAGCGAATGAAGCGGTCCATGATGTCCGCGCAGTCGATGCCGCCGGTGCATCGGATGCTGTCCAGCAGCGCCAGGGTCATCGAGCTGTCGTCAGTCCATGAGCCCGCGGGCAGGTTGAAGGTGCCATAGCCCCGCATGCCCGTCACCGGATGCCGGGCCACCTGGGCGCGGCTCTCGAACTGCACCGGGCAGCCCAGGGCGTCGCCGACCACGACGCCCATGATACCGGCTCTCCATTGATTCTTCATATCCTCCACCTCCCCAGGCAGGGTGTTGTCGTCAATTGCGGTCCTCTCATCGGGACCGGAAGTCCTCCTCGATATCGTCCTTCCAGCTGGCGGCCAGCGGCGCGTCCATGCGCACCTGTCTCACGGCCTCGCTGACGGCGGCGTAGTTCAGGGCCTGGCCCCGGGCGTCGTTGTGGAAGTTCACCGAGCGGTCCCGGCCGATGCCGAAGCGGGCGGCGGTCTCCACCGCGTCGATGTTCGCGCCGAGGAACAGGAACTCCCAGCCGTACTTCGCCTTCTGGCGCTCCACCATGGCCTTGACCTCGTCGCTGGTGTAGCGGCGGCTGGCGTTCTCCATGCCGTCCGTGGTGATCACGAAGATGGTGTGGGCGGGGCGGTCCTCCTCCCGGGCGTACTTGTGGACGTTGCCGATGTGGTGGATCGCGCCGCCGATGGCGTCGATCAGCGCGGTGCCGCCGCAGGGGCAGTACTCCTGCCGGGTCATCGGCTCGACCTTCCGCACATCCACGCGGTCGTGGAGCACGGTGCTGGCGTTGGAGAACAGTATCGTGGAGACCAGGGCCTCCCCCTCCGCATGCTTCTGCCGCCGAATCATGCTGTTGAAGCCGCCGATGGTGTCTGCCTCGAGCCCGCTCATGGAGCCGCTCATGTCCAGGATAAAAACCATTTCCGTCAGATTCTTCTTCATTTGAATTTCCCTCCTGTTTGGTTGATGGTATGATCATACACCCGAACAGGAGGGAAACGGTCGCCTGCCAGGCGACAATTGCAGGCGTGGAAAAATCGATCAGGCCGCGGACAGGCCGGGTGGCGTTCTTACCTGTCCTTCACATAGTCCACGTGCAGCAGCTCGTGCACCTTGCCCTTCATCACGCCCTCGTACAGCTCCTTCATCAGCGGGTTGTCCTGGCTGCGCTTGATGGTGCTGATCCGGTCGGCGCGGTACAGGCCCTCGCCCCGCTTGCCGCGGTGCCTGTGGGCGATATAGGGCTGGCCCGCGCCGCTGATGCAGCCGCCGGGGCAGGCCATGACCTCCACGAGGTCGTAGTGGGCCTCGCCTGACTTGATCTTCGCCAGCACGCCCTCGGCGTTGCCAAGGCCGCTGACCACGGCGATTTTCAGCGTCTTGTCGCCGAAGGGGATCTCGGCCTCCTTCACGCTGTCCATGCCCCGCACGCCGGTGTAGGTGATCTGGGCCAGCGTGGTGCGGCTGTTGTCGGCCGCGATCTTGCGCAGCACCGCCTCGGTCACGCCGCCGGTAACGCCGAAGATCATGCCCGCGCCGGACATGGTGCCAAAGGGCATGTCCACGCTCTCGGGCTCCAGCTCCCGGAAGATGATGCCGGATTCCTTGATCATCTTGATGAGCTCCTGGGTGGTGATCACATCGTCGGTGTTGGGGCCCATCTCGGTGACGAACTCGCCGCGCCTGGCCTCGAACTTCTTGGCCGTGCAGGGCATCAGCGCCACGTGGTAGTGCCGCTTCTTCCCCTGGGGCAGCCTGTCCTTGTAGAATTCCTTGATCACCGCCGCGAACATGCTCATGGGGCTGCGGGCGGTGGACAGGTTCGACAGGAATTCGGGGTACTTCTTCTCCACGAACTGCACCCAAGCGGGACAGCAGGAGGTGAATAACGGGATGTTATCGCCCTTCTGCACCCGCTCGACGAACTCGTTGGCCTCCTCGATGACGGTCAGGTCCGCGCCGGTGGAAGTGTCGTAGACCTCGTCGAAGCCCATGCGGTGCAGCGCAGCCACGATCAGGCCCACGGCGTTCTCGCTGATGCTCAGGCCCAGCTCGCGCCCGATACCCACGCGCACGGCGGGGGCGATCTCGCAGGTGACGAAGGTCTCCGGGTCGTCGATCATCTCCCAGACCTTCGCGGTGTCGTCCCGCACGATGATCGCGCCGGTGGGACAGGCCACCGCGCACTGGCCGCAGCCCACACAGGGGGATTCGGACAGCGGGATGTTGAAGGCGGTGGAGATGGTGGCCCTGCTTCCGTCATGGGCTCGTCGGGACCCTGTCCACCGGACACGATGGCAATGACATTGGGGAAGTCGGATGGTAGCCATGTCGTTC
>JAZSAA010000374.1:0-2224 GCA_045601625.1 Clostridia bacterium
GCCGTTGGGCGTCTTGAGCTGCTTTCGGTCAGCGTAGATCATGTTGTTGGACACGGCGTTCAGGCCGTAGTACACCGATTCCTCACCGGGGATGAACAGCTCCTGCGTCGTGAAAGGCACAAATATGGCGGTGGAGGTAGTAGTCAGCGCTCGCTTGATGGGCACCTGGTTCCAGCCCAGGGGCAGGCTGCTGACCATGCCCGCCTCCTGCATGCAGTCGAGCCGCCGCAGCGCGCAGTTGTAGCGATGGGCCACGCCGTCCACCTGGCCCACGGCGTTTTCCAGCTCCTCCCGCGTCCGTTCGGTGTTCAGCACCAACACCGTCACCAGGAACAGGCGCTCGTTGCGGGATTGCAAATCGTCCAGCAAGTGCTGGGCCTCGCCGGAATAGGTGTTCAGGTCGGAGGGGATGATGTCCATGTCGTAGCCGGAGCGCACGGCTTTCTTCTGCTCCTCGATCTTCATCTTGTTGATGTCGCTGACCTTGCCCTTCACCATCTTGATGGCTGCGCTCTGCTCAATGGATTGTATATGCATGGTGATGACCATATCCCTGTCCAGGTCGAGGAACTCAGCCAGCATCTTATCGGACAACTCGGAGGCGAGGATCTGGAGATAGGACACGGCGCTGTAGCGGTTCCCCATGCGGTAGAAGCGCCGGTTCTTGAAGTTGAAACTGGTGGGCGCGATGTAATCCTTGGTGGACATGCCCGACTTCAATACCAGGTCGTAGCTGAACTCAAAAGGCGCTTTGGCGTCCGGATTGAAGAACTCATACATCTGCTTCAGGCGCTCGGTGCCGGTCAGCGGGTAGGCCACCACGCCCAGCACCTTGAAATTGGTGAGGATGTCAGCCTCGATGCGTTCCAGCTTCGGCTTGGCTTCGCGGAAGTTGTCGGCCTCGATGGAATAGGTGATGTACTTGGTGCGGATCAGGCCGTTGTTGCCCTTCTGGAGCTGTTCCCGGAGCATATTGGCGTATTCTTCCATAAGGTCGGAGAAACCGTCGTTCCGAGGGCACACCTTGATGAGATTCTCCAGCTCCGCCGCAATGCTGTGCCGGTTGGAGAAGGTCAGCTGGGCGTGAATGGTATAGTCGAAGTAGTTGAGGAACTCTGACCAGCCGTCGAAGATGTCGGCCTTGTCGTCGGGCTGCGCCAGCTGGTAATTCAGGTCGAGGTAGCGGATAGTCTTGGAATACATCCTGTCATGGACGCGACAGATGCCGTCCTTTCCCATCTCCCGGTAGGGAATGGTCGCCTGGGCGGAGATCGCCCGCTTGTTCTGCTCCTTAGGCTGGGGCTTCTTTTTCACGCCATTTTTCTTGGCTGCGGCCTTGCGCTTGGCGGCGGCCTTTTTCCGGGCAGCTTGACGCTTCGCCGCTTCCATTGCCTCCTGCTTCGCCGCCTTTTCAGCGGCGCGACGCTGCCTGCGGCTCATGCGAGGGTTATCAGTCCTGATCTCCGGCATTTCCGCATGGACGGTCATGCCGGCGTCAGCGCTTCTTTTTCTTCGGAACATTCCTGGCTCCTTTCCGGGCCGTGCCTCTGGCGGGCACCGCCTTTTTCTTCTCATAGAGGTTGGTCATTTCGTATTTGCGGACGCCGGGCCGCAGGAACTTCGTGGTGATGAGGTTCATCAACACCTTTTCCAGCGGCAGACCGTCGCGTTCATACATGGCGAACAGGAACGCGGGCAGCATCAGCAGCACCATGCAGGTGGCCGACGTGGTGGTGCCCAGCGCCTCTCGCGTCAAGAAATAGAACGGCAGGCCAATCGCCGCGGCGAGGGCGAAGCAGATCAGCTGCCGCCGGGTGAGGTTGAACACCAGCTTGTTCTTGACTTTCGTCAGGTCTTTGGGGACGGAAACATAGGCCATAACGGACTCCTTTCATCGTTTTATCAGTATCAGTGCGCGTTGAACACGGACTTGGACAGGCTGCCGGTTTTCAGCAGTGCGAAGCACAGCATGACGGTGTAGGCCGCGATACCGAATAGTGCCGAGTGCATATTGTCGGAGATCTGCATCGTGGAGATCAGCACGGCGTAGATCGCCACGCACACCATGATGAAGAAGCCCTGGAACGCGAGCGCCAGCAGTCCGCGCAGGTAGTTGTTGCCGATCTGTCCCCACTCCCGGTTGCTCATGGTGGCACAGGGGATGGCGGCGACAGATGAATACAGGTAAATCTCGATCATGTGGCCATACAGCACCACCGTGATG
>JAZSAA010000375.1:0-3993 GCA_045601625.1 Clostridia bacterium
CAGCGGGCCGATGGGGTCGCGCACCTCGAAGATCGCCAGCGTGCTGTTGTTCTCCTTCTGCACGCTGTAGACCGAGGCCGTGTAGGTGAGATCGTCGAAGCCCTCCATCTGGATGTAGTAATTGTCCTGGCCCACCATGGGGGTCCAGGTGTTGCCGCTGTAGAGCACCGCCACGTACCAGCGGTTCTGGTTCACGATGCGGTAGATGCCGTCGCTCAGGGTCTTGCGGGTGTTCTCCAGCCGCTCCCCGGCCAGCACCGAGCGCACCTGGGCGATGGACAGACCGTTCAGCTTGTCGGGCGTAAGGTCGGTTTCATAGCCGTCAATGTAGAAGGACACCACCCCGTCGCGGTCTGCGTTGGAGACTGTGCGCCACGACTGGATGGATGCCAGGCGGGTGTTCTCTTCGTCGTACAGCTTGGTCAGCTTGCTGTCGCCCCGCTTGTTCTGGCGCAGGTATTCCTGGCGGCGGACCATTTCCGTCTCCAGCTGGCTGGCCACGGTCTTCAGGTTGCCGGTGGTCTGGCGGGTGATCAGGTTCTTGAACTCGATGGCCTTGCGGTTGACCTTCTGGTCCAGCTCCTGGAGCTGGGCATCCACGATGTTGGCCAGCAGCTGTTTGTGGTAATCCTGGATCTTCTTTCGGGTGGTCTCCAGGCTGTTGAGCAGGCTTTCGGAATAGCCGGTGGCGTAGAGGTTGGCCACGGTGGCGTCGGCGGCCACCAGGGAATTCTCCGGCGCGATGTACTCCACCCGGGCGGTGGACTCCGACAGCGTCACCGACTCGTCGCGGATGATCACGCAGTCCACCGTCTGGCGCTGGTCGGCGTTGGCCATCATGATGACCGTCTCCTTTGAGCCGGGAAACAGCCTGGGCCTCAGAATCAGGAACGCGATGATAAGCAAGGCCAACAGGAACACAAAGAACCTGCCGGTCACTCTCCTTCTGCGCATAGCTCACGCCCCGATCGCTCGTAGAATGGCCCGCTTCCCGCCACGGGGACAAAGCGGACAGGGTACAACCATCGTATTCTATATTATAACCCCTGTTGGGTTATGATTCAATGCGCATCAATAGACTTTTTTTCGCCATATGCATTATAATGTGACGCGCATTTTACCAAAGCCAGTAGACAAACCGTGACTCAAATGTTATAATAGAGTTGATATAATGTGATCAAAATGGATAACCAAGCCACCGTCGATACCGTCCTGAAACAAATCCGGAAAGGCGGCCAGAAGATGCAGAAAAAGAAGCTGCAAAATCGCGTCAGCGGCGTTTCCGCAAACGCCCTGACGATGCCCATTGTGATTATACTGTCCATACTGCACGTGCTGATCATCGTCGTCATCGTAATGATCAACACCAACAGCAGCAACCTTTCCATCATCATGTCCAACGCCGGGCAGTACACCCAGGAGGCCACGTCGCTGCTGGCGGGCTCCAGTCTGCTTTCGGAGACCTCGAGCAACTATGTGCTGATGCCCGTGACCGAAGCGGGCGAGGTAAATGTCGCGCCCCTGCAGGCCTACGCAAGCGAGCTGAGAGAGCCCCGGCGGGGCGACGACATCGTGGCAAAATTCAGAAGCCACAAGATCAACCCGGAGGAGATGGAGCTGCTGGAAAACGCGGCCGAGAGCGCCAATTACATGTTCCAGGCCCAGCTGCACGCCATCAGCCTGGTCAGCTCGGTCTACCCGCTGCCGGAAATCAAGCCGCTGACGAACATCCCCCGGGTGGAGCTGACCGACGAGGAGAAGGCGATGACCGACGAGCAGCGGCTGGCCGCGGCCCGCACGCTGATCCTCGGCTCCGTCTACGGCATGAACAAGCAGACGGTCTCCCAGAACGTGAACGCCTGCGTGGGCGTGCTCCAGGGCACCTCCGCCCAGCTGGCAGCGCGGGCCTCCCGGCGCATCGGCCTGCTGCGCACCGTGCTGTGGATCATCACGGTGTCCATCGTGCTGGTACTGGTCGTGACCTTCGTCATGTTGTACCGCCAGCTGCTGTTCCCCCTGGGGCGGTTCGTCACGCTGATCCCCGAGGATGTGCCCCTGGACGAAACCCGGGGCTTCCGGGAGGTGCGGCTGGTGGCGGCGGCCTACAACGACGTGCTGAAGCGCCGCAACGCCCTGGACACCATACTGCGCTCCGCGGCGGAGACCGACGCACTGACCAACCTGCCCAACCGCTACCGGTTTGAGCAGTACCTGCTGGAATCCGAATCCAGCGGCTATTGCATGGCGGTGCTGCTGTTCGACGTCAACTTCCTCAAGCAGACCAACGACACCGAGGGCCACCTGGCCGGCGACCGTCTGCTGCGGGACGCGGCCCACTGCATCTCCTCCTGCTTCGGCGAAAACTGCTTCCGCTTCGGCGGCGACGAGTTTGCCGCCATCGTGAAGGACTGCACCCCCGATTCCATCGACCGCATGGTGGCACAATTCGAGCAGGCCGAGAAGGAGCACAACGTCAGCATCTCCCTGGGCTACGCCTACGCCGAGGAGATCGGCCAAACCACCTTCCGAAAACTGCTGGACGAGGCCGACCAGAAGATGTACGCCCAGAAGAAACAGACACATTCCCGGCCGGATTAAGGGCATAATACGATGGAACTGCCTCAAGACGAACCCCGATGGATAAAATGGCTGTAGGGGCGCCGATGCGGCGCCCGCCCGAGTACGAATCGCATCATTCTACCCGGCGGGCGGCGCATAGCCGCCCCTACAATTGTTTACCGATCATATGATCATGCATTTGGAAACAGTTTCAAACTGACTAAGGAGTCCTTTTCCATGATTCAATTCACCCCGAAAAGCCTGATCCTGTTCGGGCTGACGTTTCACTGGTACGGCGTGATCATCGCCTTCGGCATGGCCCTGGCCGTGGCGCTGGCCTGCGCCCGGGAGAGGCGCTTGGGCCTGCCCAGGGATACGGCGCTCGACCTGGCCCTGATCGGCATTCCCGCCGCCATCGTGTGCGCCCGCATCTACTATGTGATCTTTTCCTGGAAGGAATACGCCGAAAACCCCGTCCGGGCGCTGTACATCTGGGAGGGCGGCATGGCCATCTACGGCGGCATCATCGGCGGCGTGCTGGCGGGCTTCCTGTACGCCCGGCGCAAGGGGCTGCCCTTCCTGCGGCTGGCGGACCTGGCCGCCCCCTCCATCGCCCTGGGCCAAGCCGTCGGGCGCTGGGGCAACTTCGTCAACCAGGAGGCCTACGGCGCCGTCGCCACCCAGGCCTGGCAGCAACGCTTCCCCATTTCGGTGTTCATACAGGCCGACGGCCAGTGGCACTTCGCCACGTTCTTCTACGAATCCGCCTGGTGCTTTATCATCGTGGCGGCGCTGCTCATCGCCGAGCGCAGGCACAGGTTCCGCCGAGACGGCGAGATCTTCCGGGCCTACGTGTTCCTCTACGCCATCGAGCGGGCGCTGGTGGAGGGGCTGCGCACCGACAGCCTGTACCTGGGGCCCTTCCGCGTATCCCAGCTGCTGAGCCTCGCCGCGCTGCTGACCTGCGCCGTCATCGGAGTGGCGAACGCCAAAAACAAAAAGGCCCCCGCCGCGACGCTGGCCTGCAGCGTCGCCATGGCGGCGCTGCTGCTGTCAGGCCATCCCTGGCCCGCCCTGGCCTGCGCGATCGGGGCCGTGGGGCTCTATTGGGAGACAGAGAAATTCTGATTTGTCGCTCCGCGACAAATCATAATTTCAGTGGTTAGTATTTAGTATTTAGTGGTTAGTGGAGGAGGAAATCCTTGCGGATTTCTTTTGATTCGAGGGATCAAGAAACGTTGAAGCCTCTCCCGTTTCCTTATAATCAAACAAATCCCATAGGGATTTGCACCACCACTAAATACTAACCACTAAATACTAAATACTCCAATTCCCCTCTCACCACCAGTATAATAACATAAACTAACCGTGTCAAGTTAACATTATCAAACTTTCCCCAAAAGCATGGGGCGGCGCATCGCCGCCCCTGCTCCA
>JAZSAA010000376.1:0-2450 GCA_045601625.1 Clostridia bacterium
GCCCTCCATACCGACGCCGACTCCCCTCTCCGCCCCCCCCACCGATATGCCCGTGCCCGTGGACGAGCCCAACCCCACCCCCGACGCGGACACGGTTGTCATCGCGCTGCCCACCGCCCCGCCGGTGCAGGACAGCTTCAAAACGCTGCTGGCAGCCAACCCGGACACGGTGGGTTTCCTGGAGATCGAGGGCATGCTCTCCCTGCCGGTGGTGCAGCGGCCGAACGACAACGAATACTACCTCGACCACAACTTCGAGGGCGCTAAGGCCCGGGAGGGCACGCTGTTCCTGGACGGCATGAACCGGCTGACGCCCGAGGACGACTGCCTGATCGTCTACGGCCACAACATGAAAAACCACACCATGTTCGGCCGGCTCAGCGCCTACGGGGACATCAGCCACCTGCGCCAGTACCCGGTCGTCCACTTCGACACGCTGTACGACAACCGCGCCTACGTGGCCTTCGCCGCATTCCCGGCCAGCATGGTGCCGGGGGACGCCCACTACTTCGACGTGCGCAACTTCATATTCGACGAAGACGGCTTCGACAAATTCGTGCTGAAGCTCCAGGGCCGGTCGGTGTTCAAAGCCCCCGTCGACGTGCGCTACGGCGCCCGGCTGCTGCTGCTGGTGACCTGTGACTACAGCAACCGGGAGGGCCGCTTCCTGCTGGCCCTGCGCCAGCTGCGCCCGGACGAAAACGAGGGCGGCATGTTCGCCCGGATGCTCGGGGCGGAGATGAAATAGGGAAGAAAACCACCGGGAGGGCAGCGGGACGGCTGCTCTGCCGGTGGTTTTGGGGTAAGAAAATTCTGATTTGTCGGGAAGTTCCGTATATCGAAACGCGGTTCGTGCCCGCTATGTACAGGTCCTTGACGCTTCGCTATGCCTACCTGCTCGATAGATTAAAATCTGTCAATCTCCCCGCACGCCTGCGCCACGGGGTCCCTGGTCATGTCCAGCCAGACGATGTCCCTGTCCCTTCTGAACCAGGTCATCTGGCGCTTGGCGAACTGCTTGATGGCGGTGGACAGCAGCTCAGTCATCTCGGCCTCGGTGGCGATTTCCCCGGTCAGGTAACGGGTGATGAAGCGGTATTCCAGGCCCAGCTTAAGCAGGAATTGGGTGCTGACGCCACGGTCGATCAGGCCCTTCACCTCGTCGATCATGCCCGCGTCCAGCCGCCGCCGGAGGCGCTCGTCGATGCGCCGCCTCAGCGTCTCCCGGTCCCAGGTGACGCCCAGCTTCAGGCATTCGTAGCGGGGATGGCTGTGGGGCACGTGGTCGTCGCCGGCGTGCAGCTTTTCCAGCAGGCGCATCACCCGGTTGCGGTTCTTCGGCTCCACGTCGGTATCGGGGACGGCCTTTATCAGCATTTCGTACAGCGCCGGGGTTTCAAACGTCTCCAGGTACGCACGGTATTCCAGGTCCGGCGGACTGTCGCTCATCACGTAGCCCTCGGTGACGCAGGCCACGTAGAGCCCCGTGCCCCCCACCAGGAAGGGCGGCCGGCCCCGGCCGATGACGCCGTCGATGGCCCCATAGGCCATGCGCTGGAAATCGTGCATCGAAAAGAATTCGCCGGGCTCGCAGACGTCGATCAGGTGGTGGGGCACGCCCTTCATCTCGTCGGGCGCGATCTTGCCGCTGCCCAGGTCAAGCCCCCGGAACACCTGCCGGGAATCGGCGGAGACGATCTCTCCCCCGTAGCGCAGCGCCAGCTCGACGCCCAGCCCGCTCTTGCCGGAGGCGTTGGTGCCGCAGATGACGATGAGTTTGTTCATTTCATCCTCACTTCACACTGAACAGTATATCCGTATAGCTCGGGTACGGCCACTGGTCGTTGGGGATCATGGCCTCGCAGGCGTCGCACGCCTCGCGCAGGGCGTTCATCGCGCCCACCACGTCGTCCTTGTAGCGCATGGCGCGCTCCAGGGTGTCCTCGGCGGCGTCGGCGTGGTGCATGGCCTCGCCGAGGGTGCTGTAGATGGCGTAGATCGTGTCCGTATGCCGGGAAATCTCCCGGCAACGGGCCTTTTCGTAGCCGCAGGCCACCCCGGCCACCTCGGCCTTGACCTTCGCGTTGTCGCACAGCTTCGCCGAAAAGGACGAAACCGCGGGCAGTATGTTGCGGCTGACCATGTCCATCATGGTCTCGGCTTCGATGTGGATCACGTTCACGTAATTCTGCAGCAGTATCTCATAGCGGGAGCGCAGCTCGGCAGCGCTGAACACGCCGTGGCGCTCGAAAAGGGCCACGTTCTTGGCATCCAGCAGGTGCGCCAGGGCCTCGGGCGTGGTGCGCAGATTCATCAGGCCCCGGCGCTGGGCCTCCTCGGGCCAGTGGTTGTCGTAGCCGTTGCCGTTGAACAGTATGCGCCTGTGGGCCTTGACGGTATCCCGGATCAGGTCGTGCAGGGCCTGGGTGAAGTCCTCCGCCCCCTCCAGC
>JAZSAA010000377.1:0-3218 GCA_045601625.1 Clostridia bacterium
GGCAAGCAGAAGCTGGTTGACACCGGCGGACGTGTGGATCGCTTCAAGAAGCGCTACGGCATGTAGGCAAACGAGCAACGGCAGGCCCATCCTTCCCGATGCTTTTGCCGTATATGCGCGCAGCCCCACCGACAACAGGACCGGCGCGTCTCGCGCCGGTCCTGTTTCAATGAGGAATGAGGAATTAGGAATGAGGAATGGTAGTGGGAATCCTTGCGGATTCCTTTGGATATAGAATGATCAAATTTACGAAATCCGCCAGGATTTCAATGACAATTCCTCATCCCTGATTCCTAATTTACAAAAGGATCGGCGCGTTTCGCGCCGATCCTTTTGTCGGTGGGGCTGCGCGCATATACGGCAAAAGCATCGGCAAGGGATGGCCCTGCCGATGCTCGTTTGCCTACATGCCGTAGCGCTTCTTGAAGCGATCCACACGTCCGCCGGTGTCAACCAGCTTCTGCTTGCCAGTGTAGAAGGGATGGCACTTTGAGCAGATATCAACGCGCATCTCCTTCTTCACGGAACCGGTTTCGAAGGTCTCGCCGCAGACGCAACGGACCACCGCCTTGCCGTAATTCGGATGGATGTTCTCCTTCATGGTTTTCACCTCACTCTAATCGGACTGTCGGCCCTCCGGCGGAGCCGGCATCGGATTAATCACGCAACGACGATTATAGCACATGGACGGGACTCAGGCAAGGGGCGACGTAAGATTTTTACATTTTGTCGAGAGAAATTTTCATTTCATCGGGCCCGGTCGGTCAGAACCGGATGCTCGCCATGATCTGAGCGGCCTCGAGCATGAAATCGGAATCGTCCTGGGGGGTAAACAGGAAGGTAATCAATTGGCCGTCGCGGAACGTGGCGCAGCCGCTGGCGTTCAGGGCCGGCGCGATAAAGGCGGCGAATTCCCGCCCGTTCAATTCCAGCAGGCTCGTGCTCTGGCAGTCGACGTTGGCCTCTATGGCCGCGCGCATGGCGTCATAGCCGTCGACCTGGGTGGACTGGATCAGTATATACAGATAGCGCGTGCCGTCCCCCGCCCCCAGGGCATAGCGGATCGGGCCCTCGCCGGCGGGATAGCTGACCCACCCCTTGGGCAATGACAGCGCAAACCCCTCGTCAAAGCGCAGGGTAAAGCGCTCCGCCTCGGCCGATGCCACCGCAGCGCACAGGCAAAGCGCCGCCACAATGCACAGAAGCTTCTTCATCACGGCTCGCAACCCTCCCCGCAGTTCTACTGATACCCGCATTATACCACAGCCCATGCGCCCATTACAAATGACGAATTCATGGCGGAAGTATAACACATCTATGCCGGGGATGAATAATCTTTCCCTTTTCCCCCTTGTTCCGCGCCCCCGGTTGTGCTACAATACCGGCAAAGCAACCGCGCCGCAAGGCGCGCACGAGGTGATTGAATGCGAATCGTGGTCAAGGTGGGCACGTCCACCCTCGCCCATCCCACCGGGCACATGAACATCCGGCGGGTGGAGGCGCTGTGCAAAGTGCTCAGCGACGTGAAGAATGCCGGGCACGAGGTGATCCTCGTATCATCGGGCGCCATCGGCATGGGCGTGGGCAAGCTGTCCCTCAGCCAGCGGCCCACCGACATTCCCACCAAGCAGGCCGCCGCCGCCGTGGGCCAGTGCGAGCTGATGTACACCTACGACCGGCTGTTCTCCGAATACAACCACACGGTGGCCCAGCTGCTGGTCACCGGCAGCGACGTGGAGGATGAGACCCGCCGCGCCCACTTCCACAACACGCTCTACCGGCTGCTGGAACTGGGCGCGCTGCCGGTCATCAACGAAAACGACACCATCGCCACCGATGAGATCGTCATCGGCGACAACGACACCCTCTCGGCCATCGTGGCCGCCACGGTGCAGGCCGACCTGCTGGTGCTGCTGAGCGACATCGAGGGACTTTACACCGCCGATCCCCGGGGCAACGCAGAAGCGAAGCTCATCCCCGTCGTGGCGGAGATCACCCCCGAAATCGAGGCCCTGGCCGGCGGCAACGGCACGTCGCTGGGCACCGGCGGCATGGTCACCAAGCTGCGGGCCGCCCGCATCGCCGGTCAGGCCGGCATCGACATGGTCATCGCCAACGGCGCCACGCCGAAGCGGATCTACGATATCATCGAGGGCAAGCCGGTGGGCACGCGGTTCCTCGGCCGCGCCCGCCGGGCCGATTGAGAGGTTACCAGCCATGGGCAAGATACTCATCCACGCGGGCATGTCGCCCCTGGACCGGCCGTCGATGGACCGCGTGTTCCGGGAGCACCTGTTCACCACCAATTCGGGCAACCTGCTGTTCCAATACGGGGCCTATCGCACGATGATGACCGACGGCGCCGAATTTGAAAGCCGCTTTCTGCACCTGGGCGACCTCGCCGACGCGGACATCGAGCGAATCAACGCCGAATGCGAATGCGTCGTGCTGCCGATGGCCAACAACTTCCGGGTGGGGTTCAACCTGATGGGCAACCTCACCGCCTTCGTGCGCAGGCTGAAGATCCCCTGCGTGGTCATGGGCGTGGGCCTGCAGGCGGACAGCGCCGCGGACATCCAGCAGGGCTTTCCCTTCGACGACAGCACCCGGGCCTTCGTGGACGCGGTGCTGGACCACTCCGCGCTGCTCGGCCTGCGGGGCGAGCTGACCGGGGAATACCTGAAAAAGCTGGGCTATACCCCCGAGCGCCACTTCACGGTGATCGGCTGTCCCTCGATGTATTCCCGGGGCGCGCGCCTCATCGCCCCGCAGCCAAAGCCCCTCGACGCCGACGCGCCCATCAGCATCAACTACCGCAAGGAGCAGCCGGAAAGCCTGTTCCGCTTCATGAAGGTCACCGAAAATCAATTCCCCCGCTACCGCCTGCTGTTCCAGCGGGTGGAGGAGATGTCCATGCTGTACTACGGCCTGCCGATCCACTACGAGTACCGCCGGGGCATGGACGATACCGGCCTGTACCCCACCCAGCGCAGCGACCCCGAGATTCGCGGCGGCCACGCGGTGGGCTTCGCCAGCGCCCACGCCTGGATACAGTTCATGTCCCGGCAGCGGCTGAGCGTCGGCTGCCGGATCCACGGGAACATCGCCGCCGTGCTGGCGGGGACCCCAGCGCTGGTCTTTACCATCGACACCCGCACCGAGGAGCTGTGCCGCTACCACAACATTCCCTTCATCCCGGCTGGCCAAATCGACGAAGG
>JAZSAA010000378.1:0-5362 GCA_045601625.1 Clostridia bacterium
CCGCCCGGGTACGATCTTCATCGAAAGTACCCGGCGGGCGGCGCATCGCCGCCCCTACATATTGCCTTACAAAACGTCTGTCCTCTATTGTTGCCTCTGTTGCTTCGGCTTTCCCAGCCGGTAGAACTTCCTGAACTGCCTGCGGAACCGCTTCTCCAGCTTCGGCACCAGCCACAGCGCCAGGCATGCGCTGCCGATGCCGATCACCGCGCCGCCCAGCACGTCGGTGGGGTAGTGGATGCCCACGTACAGCCGAGAAAGCGAGATCAGTATGGCCAGTATCAGCGCCGGCACGCCGTATTTCTTCGGGGCCCTGCGGAAAATCACCCACGCGCAGGCCAGCGAGTTGGTGGTGTGGCCCGAGGGGAAGGACCAATCATGGGCCTTCTTGACGATGCACTCCAGCCCCTGGATCAGCTCGTAGGGCCGCACACGCGCCACCCAGTTCTTGATGATCAGGTTGGTGATGATCAGGCCGATCACCATCGACACCATGCACCGCACGCCCAGCTTGCGGGTCTTACGGAAGTACAGCAGCGCCAGCGTCAGCACGATCCAGAAGATGCCCTTGTCCCCCAGGTGGGTGATCACCTTCATGATCGGCGTCAGGAAATCCGAGCGCACGTTGTCCTGTATCCACAGCAGTATCGAACTGTCGAACCTGAAGATCGGGCTCGAAGTCACTTGCGCTATCGCGTCCAAATTCATCTCTCCTTTATGCGTCACTATTGTCGTCACATTTATTGTAACACAATACAACGTCAAACTCAACTTCATTCCTGTGAATTTGCGTAAAAGGCGGGAATATGGTAGAATAGAGTTCAGAGTGAAGAGTTTAGAGTTCAGAGATGGTTGGCGGAAGCCGCTGGTTTGCTGGAATAATGGAAATCCGTCAGGATTTCGACCACACCTAAACTCTAATCTCTAAACGCTTCACTCTCATATTCTGATTTGTCGCTACCGCGACAAATCAGAATTTACACATTCCCACAAGGAGGCCCTGACCCATGCAACGCCTGAATCGCGGCATGCTGCGCCGCTACGATATTCCCGAGCACGCCCCTTCCGAGATCCGGGCCGTGCAGTTTGGCCTGGGCGAGGCCCTGCTGGGCGTGGCGGACCGGCTGCTGGACGCCGCCTGCCCGTCTATGGGCATCGCCTGCGTGCCCCCGGCGGGGGCCTGGTCGGGCGAGGGCGCGGACCCGGCGGCGCTGCTGCGGGAGCAGGAGGGCCTGTACACGCTGCTGGTGCGGGGCTACCGGGGCGAGACGCCGGTGAAGGACGAGGTCGTGGTCCAGTCCATACTATGCGTGGCGGACGACCCGGAAGAACCGGCCTTCAACCCCGCCCTGGCCCTGGGACTGCTGGACGCAGAGGCCCCGGACCGCCAGGGCTGCCTTGTTCAGGCCGCGAAGCTGCTGGCGGCGCGCTACAGCGCCGGAATGGGCGGCCTGTGGATGGTCTGCCTCGGCGGAGACGCCGGCTGCGCCGACCGGGTCCGGGACGCCGTCACGCAGATCAATCCCGACCCCGGCTTTAAGAAATGGCTGGCCGACGCCTGCGCCTTCTGTCCCGCCCTGGCCGACGGCCTGGCCTTCCGGGCCGACGCGAAGTCCGCCGCCCGCCAGTGCGCCGAGATGAACTATGCCGACGGCATGCTTCACCTGGCCGAGCCCTATGCCCGGCTGACCATACAGGGCGGGTCGGGGCTGCGGAACATCCTGCCGGTGGGGGACGGCGGGGACATCCGCATCGTGGACGACCTCGCCCCCGCGCTGAACGACAAGCGCCGCGCCTTCGACGCCGGGCTGTTCGCCATGGCCGCGCCGGGCTGGCTGCTGGGCTGCAACACGCTGTCGGACTGCATGAAGCACGAACGCCTGCGCGCTTTCGTGGGCCGCTGCTACGCCGATGAGCTGCTGCCTGCCGACCCCGAAGCCCGCGCCGCCCTGGCTCCCCGGGTGATCCAGGCCTTCGAGCGCTTTGAAAATCCGCTGAACGACAATGCCCTGCTGCCCTCGGTCCGGCCGCTGCTGATGCGTTTCCGCCGGGCTGCGCTGCCGATCATCCGCGACTGGGCGGCGGAGAACTTCGAGCCGCCCCGGCTGCTCAGCTTTGCGCTGGCGGCCACCATCATGCTCTACGCCGGGGCACGGCCCAACGCCGAAGGGCGCTACGAGGTCTACCGGGGCACCCAGGTGTTTGCCCTGGAGGACGACCCCGACGCGCTGGCCGTGTTCGCCACCCTGTCCCACGACATGCCCCCCGAGGCCCTGGCTTACGCCGCCCTGGCCGATCGGGAGCTGTGGCACGGCGAGGACCTGCGGGAAATCGACGGCCTGGAGGCCCGGGTGGCCCTGGACATCGCCAATCTGCAGCGCAAGCCGGACTATCTGCCGGAGTAATATGACGCGAGGAACTCCTCCGCCTGCTCATGCAGGCACCTCCCGGCAGGCTTTGGGACAGGGTCGGCTGTTTTGCCTCCCCTGAATCGAGCGAAGCGAGGCGGAGGAGGGCCCGGAGGCAACGCCACCGCCAATACAGAGGTAAACCCATGAAAAGACTGCTGCGCATCGCTGCCATTGTCCTGGTTGGCTTGCTGGCCCTGGGGCTTTGCGCCGTCGGGCTGAACCGCCTCGTCTATGGGCGGTCGCTGAGGGCGACGCTGTACGAATTCAAATTACGCCGGCAGTTCGCCACCGACCGTACCGCGGAATCGGAGACCGGGCGACTGGAGGCGCTTCGCCAGGACCCCGAGCCCCGGGCCGTGCTGCCCAAAAACGTGGCCTTCAGCGTTCCCATTGGGGAAGCCGACCGCGAGGGCATGCAGGTGTTCACGCTGAACGGCGGCGGGAACGGGCCGCTGGTGCTGTACCTCCACGGCGGAGCTTATGTCAACGGCTTCAACGCTCACCAGTGCCGCTTCATGGATCGCCTGGCCCGGCGGACCGGCTGTGCGATCGTGGCTCCGGCCTATCACCTGGCCCCCTGGAGCGACTGTGCCCGGGCCTATGACGACCTGACCGCGCTGTATCGGGCACTGCTGGCGGAGTACCCCGGCCGGCGGCTGATCCTGATGGGCGATTCCGCCGGGGGCGGGCTGGCCCTGGGGCTGGCCGAGGCCCTCGCCGGGGCAGGGGAGGCGCTGCCCGAGCGGCTGGCGCTGTTCTCCCCCTGGGTGGACGTGTCCATGGACAACCCGGATATCGCCGACTACCTGGCCGTGGAGCCGATGCTCCACTTCGACCTGGTGAAGGTCCACGGCCGATTCTGGGCCGGGGACGCCGACACCCATCAATGGCAGGCCAGCCCCCTGTTCGGCGACATGGCGGGGCTGCCCCCGGTGACGATGACCTGCGGCACCCGGGAGCTGCTGTACCCCGATATTCTCCTCGCCCGGGACCGGCTGGCCGACGCGGGCGTGGACGTGACCCTGCGCACGGGCCGCGGCCTGAACCACGACTGGCCTCTGATGGAAATCCCCGAGGCGGAAGTGTTTTTTGAGGAGGTCGCGGGGATGGTGGGGGATGAATTCTGATTTATCGAGCAGGGCTCGATAAATCAGAATTTGAGTATTTAGTATTTAGTGGTTAGTATTTAGTGGCGGTACAAATCCTGACGGATTTGTTTGACTAAAGGGAAACGGCAGAGATTTCAACGTTTCTCGATTCTTTGAATCAAAAGAAATCCGCAAGGATTTCCTCCTCCACTAACCACTAAATGCTAAATACTAAATACTGAATTCTGATTTGTCGCTCCGCGACAAATCAGAATTTACCGCTCTAAAAACAGGAGAACCGCGCCATGTCCAAATCCAACCTTCATCCCTCGTTCCCTTCGCCCCGGTACGCGGCGGCGGGTGACTTTCTGCGGGTGTTTTGCGTGTTCATGATCGGGTGGTACCACATCTGGCAGCAGTCGTGGCTGACGCCGAGGCTGGTCCTGGGCCCGGTGACGCTGGACGTCTACCCCTGGGTGCGGGCGGGCTACATGTTCGTGGACCTGATGCTGCTGCTCAGCGGCTTCCTGCTCTACCTGCCCTGGGCAAACGGAAACCCGCCGGTGACCCGGGAGTACCTGCGCCGCAGGGCGAAGCGCATCCTGCCCGGCTATTGGCTGGCCTTGGCCGCGATGACGGGCTTCGCAATCGCCGCGCCGGGCTTTGACCGGCCCATGCTGCTGGCGAAGGATCTGGGCGCTCACCTGGCCTTCATCCATAACCTGTTCCGCTTCAGCTACACCCAGACCCGGCTGAACGCGGTGCTGTGGACCCTGGCGGTGGAGGTACAGTTCTATATGCTGCTGCCGGCACTGGCCCCGGTGTTCAGGCGCCGCCCGCTGCTGTGCTGGGCCGCGATGACCGGCATGGCGCTCAGCTTCCGCTACCTGTGGACGGCCCGGATGCCCGACACCACGATGTTCGTCAACCGCCTGCCCGACATGCTGGACCTCTACGCTGACGGCATGCTGGCGGCGCACCTGTACGCGAAGCTGGCCAGAAGGAAGGACCACCGCGCGGTGATCGCCGCGCTGGGCACGCTGCTGGGCGCGCTGGGCGCCTGGGGCGCGCTGCATATCATCAGACGGCAGGCCCTGTCCTACGGCGACTACGAGGCCCTGCGCCTGGGCCAGCTCACCCGCCGCCTGCCCCTGGGCCTGTGCGGGGCGGCCTTCCTGCTGGGGGGCAGCCCCAGCTTCGCCCCGGTGCGCAGGGCGCTGTCCAACCGGCCGCTGCGCTTCCTGGGCGGGGCCAGCTTCAGCTTCTACATCTGGCACCAGTGGCTGGCGGTACACCTGAAGCAGTGGCACATCCCCCCTTACCAGTCCGCCGCTGACCCCAATCAGGCCGGGGAAATGCCCTGGCAGCTGCACTACACGCTGCTGTGCTTCGCCGCCGCGTTGCTGCTGGCGGTGCTGATCCACCAGTTCATCGAAAAGCCGGCGGCCCGGTGGATGGATCGGCGCGCAAAGGGATGAACAAAAATCGGGGCTGTTCCAAAGCGTATCACAGGTTACGTGTGCGGATGTGGCGGCGCAGGCGCCGCCGCTACACGCTCCCATAATTCGCTATCCTGCGTCTTTTCACGGGAAACAGAAAAGAATATCCTTCGCCCCTGTCGGGATGACAGGCATAAAGCTGTCACCCCGACAGGGGCGAAGGATATTCCACATTTGAATTAAGGCAAGAGATTACTTCGCCGCCATGTACCGCTTCTCGGCAAAGCGCCAGCCGTCGCGGCACATGTCCTCGATGTTGCGGGTGGCCTTCCAATGCAGCACCTCGGCGGCCTTTTTCGTCTCGGCGTAGCACTCGGCGATGTCGCCGGCGCGGCGGGCGGCGATGCGGTAGGGGATCGCGTGG
>JAZSAA010000379.1:0-5199 GCA_045601625.1 Clostridia bacterium
CGCGCTGCCGCTGACGCTGATCCTGGGCATCGCGATCCTGCTGTCGGACGAGGTGCCGGGCGTGGCGCGCAACCGCATACTGGTGCTGGACGGCAGCTATCCCTACGACGAGGCTCAGACGATGGGCATCGTGAAGAAGTATGCGAAGTGGTACAACGTGCGCACCGAGAGCGTGCACAACGACGCGGTGAACCTGATCATCGAGGTCCGGAAGGTGAAAGGACAGCGCGGGCCTGATCCGGGAGCTGAGGCAGACCGGCGCGTTTTCCGACGTGTCGCTGCTGGTGCAGGAGGGGACGATCGATTGATGCGCTATGACCGCGGGAAGCGCGTGTTCCTCGTCGCGCTGGCGCTGGTTTTCGGGCTGCTGACGTACATGTGCATCGATGGCCGGGAAATCATACGCTGGACAGCCGAGGTGGCCTATACCAGGCAGAATGAAAGCCTGTACATTGAACGGCTGGACGATGGGATCGTATTCATCGGCGGCGAGGGCAAGCTGTATGGCACGGACATGCAGGCGCTCGTCGAGGGCGAGAGCATGACCTTCGGGGATATCATGGACATCATCATCGGGGACGGCATCACGGAGATCGGCTACAATGTCATCTGTGGATACGAAAAGCTGCACACGGTTCGCCTTGGCAACGGCGTGCGCGTCGCCGGAAACGGTTCCATCCGGGAGTGCCCGGAGCTCCTGTTCGTGTTCGTGCCCTCCGGCATCGAGAAGATCAGCCGGGATTTCCTGTACTCCTGCAACGATTGCATCGTTGTAACGGACAGCGAGGAAAAGGGCCTGCCCAAGCTGCGAAACACCGAAAAGGAGAATATCATCTGGAACGTGAACTCCTACGAGGCCATGCAGACCGCCTGGACCAACGGCACGGAATTGCCGGAGATCATGGAGCGCTGGTGGCCGTGACCCTGACACAGGGCAATACTGCGCATGAGAGGTTGAAAAATGCCGAACGTAGAAAACCACAAGGAAATGGTGCCCTTCGAGCACTATACCGGTTTGTTTGAAAAGCTGGATCCGGTCGAGGCGTCGGAGCGCTGCGGGGTAAAATACGACGCTGAAAAGCAGACGTTTACCATGCGCCTCCTGTATGTGGATTATGAGATCACCTGGCCGAAGTTTTCCATCACGAGCAGGGCGCCGGACGGCTTCGCGCTGTCCAACCTGCCGGCCCAAATGCTGCTGATTCGCTACCTGCTGGAGGGCCGGCGTTCCGTGGGATCGGGGGCGTTTTTGCCCTATCGTGAGATGCCCTGGGGCGAGGTCTACCTGAAGCCCTTTACGGGGCGGTGCCTGAACCGGGCGGCCTTTACCTTCGGCACCCGGCTGGATGCCTTCAGGGCCGCGGCGGCCCGGCTGCCGGCGATCCCGCTGGACAAGGGGGATGCCTCGTTCCAGCTGGAGATCATGCCCGGCTACGACGTTCGGCTGATCGTCTGGGAGGGGGACGATGAATTCCCGCCCAACAGCCAGATTCTGTTTTCCGACAACTTCCCCAAGGCCTTTTCAGCAGAGGACCGGACGGTGGTGGGGGATATCCTGATCTCCGATCTCAAGCGGAGGATGTAGCGTCAAGAGGCGGCAGAAATGCCGCCTTTCAGATTTGACAATTTATAAATAATCATTTATAATGGATATAATTCATTGAAAAAGTTGGAGAAGACGGCGATGGACTTTAAACAACTTGAATCCTTTGTGGCTGCGGTGGACGAGGGCAGCTTTTCCAATGCTGCTGAGCGCCTGCAGCTGTCCCAGTCGATGGTGACGATTCACATTCGCAATCTGGAATCGGAGCTGGGGACGCGTCTGTTGAACCGCACCACCCGCAGTATGGAACTCAGCCCCGCGGGACGGACCTTCTACAGCTATGCCCGGCAGATGCTGAAGCTGAACCGCGACAGCATATTTGCCCTCAGCCGCGCCAACCAGGAGGTCAAGACCATCAATGTCATCGCCACGCCCTACATCGTGCGGTACTACCTGACGGATCGCGTCATCCAGTTCAACCAGCGCTATCCGGACGTCAGCTTTAACTTCATCACCTGCGCCCACTCGGAGATCCTGAACCAGCTGCAATCCGAGTCGGCGGAGTTTGCCTTCTGCACGATGAAGCTGACGAATTCCGATTACGCCGTAAAGCATTGCAACATGGCGAACCTGGTGGTCATAACGCCCAACACGCCCCGGTTTCGGCAGCTGGGTGGCGGCGTGTTTCCCAACGCGCTGTTCGGCGAGGAAAAGCTGATCACCCGCAGCAGCTCGTCGACCCTGCAACAGGAGTTCCTGCGCTGGTCGAAGCTGAACATCCCCAACGTCAAGCTGGATGTGGTGGCCGGCGTGGACGACACCGAGACCATCATGCGGCTGGTCGCGGCGGGGGTGGGGATCTCCGTGATCTCGGAGGTCGCCGTGCGCGAAGCCGTGGCGGAGGGCAGGCTGCTGTCCTTTCCCATCGAGGGCACCATGCCCTACCACCTGTACTTCGTTCACAGGAAGAAATATCTCTCCCCGGAGCAGACGGCCTTCAAGGATTTCGTGCTGGAGACCATTCCCAAGGGCGCTCTGGAGGAATGATCACAAGGGCACAAATAAAAACACTCATCGCCGCCGGACGGCCGAGTATCGGCCATTTTTGCCTTGCAAATACCCTGATTGCCCTACAGCTGTTTTAAACAGCGAGATTCGTTTTGAAACATCCCTTTGGCACAACAGCGACACCGCGTCATAAACGGCGCGGTGTCATTGTCTATCGTTTATTCTTCCCGCTTTTCCAGGGTTTCAATATCGGCGAATGCCCGCAGGCGATCCAGCGCCTTGTCCGCCAGCACGTTCTGGACGATGGCCCGTTGGGCCGATTCGTCCAGCCGGGCGGACAGCTGCTCCGGGGTCATGCCGTTCTGTTGGCAAAGCCGACGAATCTCCTCGGCCACATCGTCCTCGCTGGCCTCGATGCCCTCCGCGTCGATGATCTCGAGCAGCACCTTCTGGCGAACGACCCGCTTCCGGGCGTCCGGCAGGCGGTCCTCCCTCAGCTGGGCCTCGGTTTTGTCCGTGAACCTGCAATAGGCCTCGAGGGTCAGGCCCTGCCGGGAGAGCTGGGCGCGGAGGGATTGCATCTCGGCATCCAGCGCGGCGTTAACCTGGGCTTCGTCGATCTCGCCGTCGTAGCGGGATACCAGCTCGTCCAGCAGCCGCAGCTTCAGGTCGGCGTCGGCCTGCCGGTCGGCATAGGCCTGCAAGCCGTCCTTCAGCGCCTTGCGCATCGCCTGGAAGCTGTCAAAGCCGCCGATCTCCCTTGCAAAGGCGTCGTCAGGGGCGAATTTTTCCCGCTGGCGAACCTGCCTGACCTTGCACTTGAAGACAGCCTCCTTGCCCGCCAGCGCTTCGGAATGATAGGGGGTGGGGAAGGTGACGCGCACATCCACTTCATCTCCCGGATTTGCGCCTACGAGCTGCTCCTCGAAGCCGGGAATGAACGTGCCGCTGCCCAGCACCAGAGTCTGGTTCCGGGCAGTGCCGCCCTCGAACTGCACGCCGTCGCAGAAACCGGCGTAATCCAGCACCAGCTCGTCGCCGGGTTCGCTCGCGCGTCCCGTGACGGGCACGACCCTGGGGTGCTGCTCCAGCAGCGCGTCCACCTGGCGGTCGACCTGGGCTTCCGAAACGATCAGGCGCTCATAAACGCCCTTTAAGCCTTTATATTCCAGCATATTCATTGACACTCCAATACCTGTGTGATAGAATAAATGTATCATAACACGCGGCGTTATGTCAATGCCCAACGGTTTCGCGTCGGTTCAAACGGCCAGATAATACGCAGGTTAATTGTAATAATTACAAAGGCATTTATTGACTTGTTTGAATAATCGTGCTATACTATAGAGCGTTGACAGAGCGGCGCCTGTGTCGTTGCCGTCATGTTCATGAGTGCATTTAATGAAGGAGGAAACCTGACCATGCTTGATCCCACGATCTTCGAAAAAACCGACATGCTGGATCCTACCGTCTACAAAGACTGGCAGATCGCCGAGAATGCCGAAAAGAAGCTGCCCCCGGTGGAATACTTCCGGGAGAAGCTCGGCCTGCTGCCCGAGGAGATCATTCCCTATGGCAAGACCCCGAAGCTTGACTTCATCAAGATCATGAACCGGCTGAAGGACAAGCCCGACGGCAAGTTCATCGAGGTTACCGCCATCACCCCCACCCCCCTGGGCGAGGGCAAATCCACCGTCTCCCTGGGCCTGATCGAAGGTCTCGCGAAGATCGGCAAGAACGTCGGCGGCGCGCTGCGCCAGCCCTCCGGCGGCCCCACCATGAACGTCAAGGGCACTGCGGCCGGCGGCGGCAACGCCCTGCTGATGCCCATGACCGAGTTCTCCCTGGGCCTGACCGGCGACATCAACGACATCATGAACGCCCACAACCTGGCTATGGTGGCGCTGAACGCCCGCATGCAGCACGAGCGCAACTACACCGACGAAGAAATGGCCAAGCACAACATGGGCCGCCGCCTGGACATCGACCCCAAGCGCGTCGAGATGGGCTGGGTGCTGGACTTCTGCGCCCAGGGCCTGCGCAACATCATCATCGGCGTCGGCGGCAACAAGGACGGCTACCTGATGGAGAGCAAGTTCGGCATCGCCGTCGGTTCCGAGCTGATGGCCATTCTGGCCGTTGCCAAGGACCTGAAGGACCTGCGCGAGCGCATCGGCAAGATCGTCGTGGCCTACAGCCGCAGCGGCGAGCCCGAGACCTGTGAGGACCTGGAGGTTGCCGGCGCCATGACCGCCTGGATGCGCAACACCATCAACCCCACCATGTGCTACACCGTCGAGCATCAGCCCGTGCTGATCCACGCCGGCCCCTTCGCGAACATCGCCATCGGCCAGAGCTCCGTCATCGCCGACCGTCTGGCCCTGAAGCTGTTCGATTACCACGTCACCGAGTCCGGCTTCGCCGCCGACATCGGCTTCGAGAAGTTCTGGAACGTCAAGACCCGCCTGTCCGGCCTGACCCCGAACGTCTCCGTCATCGTGGCCACCGTTCGCGCGCTGAAGATGCACGGCGGCGGACCCAAGGTTTCCCCCGGCCGTCCGCTGCCCGTGGAGTACACCGAGGAGAACCTGGAGCTGGTGGAGAAGGGCTGCGAGAACCTGTTCCATCACGTGAACACCGTGCTGAAG
>JAZSAA010000380.1:0-5510 GCA_045601625.1 Clostridia bacterium
TACGGGATTTGTTTGATTATAAGGAAACGGTAGAGGCTTCAACGTTTCTTGATCCCTTGAATCAAAAGAAATCCGTTAGGATTTCCTCCTCCACTAACCACTAAATGCTAAATACTAAATACTGAATTATGATTTGTCGCCTCCGCGACAAATCAGAATTCCCCCAAAACGCCACACCGCCGCCCGGCGTATATGCCGGGCGGCGGTATTTGCCGCTTTGCAATTACTGGATCTGGATGGCCCTGGTCTCGCTCTCGGGCTTGACCTCCTGCTTGGGCAGGGTCAGCTTCAGCACGCCGTCCTTGAACTCGGCGGTGATTTCATCCTCGCGGATGCCCTCCACGTTGAAGCTCCGGCGCATGCTGCCGCAGCGGCGCTCGCGGTAGACGTACTTGTCGTCCTCGCCCTTCTCCTCCTTCTTCTCGTCGTAGTTGGCGGAGATGGTCAGCGTGCCGCCGGCGACCTCGACCTTCACGTCGTCCTTGCTGACGCCGGGCATGTCGGCCTCCAGGATGTACCTGTCCGCCTCGTCCCGCACGTCCACCTTCATGGCCTGCTCCGGGCGGATCATGCCGAGGCCATCGAAGAAGGGCTTGAAGAAATCGTTGGTCAGATCATCAAAAAAGCCCCGGGGCGCCACACTGCGATTGCTGCGATAAGGAATCATTCCGTACATATTCATATCCTCCTTTTCGCTCCGGGCTGTGTTCGGAGCGCTGTCGTTATTGTTGTCGGCGGCGGCGCTTTCCATGCCCTCCCGCTGACAGTTATTATTATAGTCAAAAGTCAAAGAAAGTCAATACCGTTTTTGAGATTTAACCGATTGTAAACATTGCTCCGCAAGTCCCCCGCTGCCTTGACAGGCCCGGCCAATTCGGGTATCATCAAGCCATAAAGTGTTCGGGAGGGATGGACCATGACCAAAATCCACGTGAACCTGGACGGCAGGACGATACTGGTCACCGGCTCCCCCGGTTTCATCGGGGCGAACCTGGCGCTTCGCCTGTTGAAGGCGATGAAGGGCGGCACGGTGATCAGCCTGGACAGCATGAACGACTACTACGATCCGGCGCTGAAGGCGCACCGCCTTTCGCTGATCGAAACCGCCGCGAGTTCCTCCGCGGCGAAGCATGTGTTCATCCGGGGCTCCATTGCCGATGAGGCCCTGGTGAACGACGTGTTCGGACAATATCGGCCGGAGGTTGTGGTCAACCTGGCCGCGCAGGCCGGGGTTCGCCACAGCATCGAAAGCCCCCGCCCCTATGTGGAAACCAACATCGTCGGCTTCTTCAACATCCTGGAGGCCTGCCGCCGCCACCCGGTGGCGCACCTGGTCTATGCCTCCTCCTCGTCGGTCTACGGCGGCAGCCAGAAGGTGCCCTTCAGCCCCGAGGACCAGGTGGACCGCCCGGTCAGCCTGTACGCAGCCACGAAAAAGGCCGACGAGCTGATGGCCCACAGCTATGCCAAGCTGTACGACATCCCCTGCACCGGCCTGCGCTTCTTCACCGTCTACGGACCCGCGGGGCGGCCGGACATGTTCTACTATTCCGCCACGGAGAAGCTGCTGCGGGGCGAGAGCATCCGCCTGTTCAACCGGGGCAACTGCCTGCGGGACTTCACCTACATCGACGACGCCGTGGAGGCGGTCTACCGGGTGATGCAGGGCGCGCCCGAGCGTCGCACGGGCGCCGACGGCCTGCCCGTGGCCCCCTATGCGCTGTACAACATCGGCACCGGGAAGCCGGAGAACCTCCTGGACTTCGTCTACGCACTGCAGGGAGAGCTGGTGCGGGCGGGCCTGCTGCCCCCGGATTATGACTTCAACGCCCACCGGGAGCCCGTCCCCATGCAGCCTGGCGACGTGCCCGTGACCTGCGCCGACACCCGCGCCCTGGAGGCCGACTACGGCTTCCGCCCCGCCGTCGGCACGCGGGAAGGGCTGAGGCGGTTCGCGGAGTGGTATCGGGCGTACAGGGAACAGGCCAAGCAATGAATACAACAGGTATTTGTCAGGCTGTGGGGGAATAAGGCCCTTCGGCCCTGCCCGCGGCAGGCCCCCCCTCCCCTTTCAGGGGGGCCCAGAAGGCTGCATGCCCTCCCAACAGCCTCCCCTGAAAAGGGGGCGCTGAGTGAAGCGGAGGGGTTCCGATCGCCGGGATAAGCAGCGAAGATCGCTTATCCTCCCAGTTCCCAACTGACACCATACAATATGCAGCGGCGGCGCCCGCGCCGCCACCGTTTCCCCTCATACAGGGAGACCGTGGCGGCAAAGGCGCCGCCGCTGCATAATGCCAACCTTATCCCAATATGCCCTTGTTCGCGTTCTTCAGCGTCGGGATGGGTGTGTTGTCCAGGTCGTTGATGTGGCTGCCGGAATACTTCCGGGTCTCCTTGGCGATGACGCCGGAGAGCAGCAGCACGGCGAAGATGTTCGGTATGGCCATCAGGCCGTTCATCAGGTCGGCCAGGTCCCACACAATGCCGATCTTCAGCATCGAGCCCACGAACACGCCGATGACCCACAGGATCTTGTAGGGCAGGATGATCTTCTCGCCGAACAGGTACACCGAGCAGCGCTCGCCGTAGTAGTACCAGCCCAGTATGGTGGAGAAGGCGAAGGTGATCAGGCCCACCACCAGCACGGGCAGGCCCACGCCGGGAATCATCGAGAAAGCCTGGCTGGTCAGCACCGAGCCGTCGCCGGACAGGCCGTCGATGTGGGGATACTTGATGATGCAGCTCACCAGCACCAGACCGGTCATCAGGCAAATGACCACGGTGTCCCAGAAGGTGCCGGTCATGGAGACCAGCGCCTGGCGCTTGGGGTTGCGGGTCTTGGCTGCGGAGGCCACCAGCGGGGCTGAGCCCATGCCGGACTCGTTGGAGAACAGGCCACGGGCGAAGCCGTAGCGGCAGGCGCTGGCGATGGTGCTGCCGATGAAGCCGCCGCCCACGGCCTTCGGGGTGAAGGCGGAGCTGAAGATGACCCCGACGGCCTGGCCCAGCACGTCGGCGTTCATGATCAGGATGACCAGGCAGCCCAGGAAATAAAACAGCGCCATGAAAGGCACCAGCCTTTCAGAGACCCGGGTGATGGACTTGATGCCGCCGATGATCACCAGGCCCACCAGCGCGCTGAGCACGATGGCCACGGCGATCGGGGGCACATGGAAGTTCTGGGTGATGTTGCCCACCACGGCGTTGGCCTGCACCATGCAGCCGATGCCGAAACCGCACAGAGAAGCCAGCAGCGCGAACAGTATGCCGGCCCATCGGGCGTGCAGGCCCCGGTCAAGGGCGTACATCGCGCCGCCGATCATCGTGCCGTTTTCGCTCTTCACGCGGTACTTGACACCGATGATGGTCTCGGCGTACTTCGTGGCGATGCCAAACACGCCGGTCAGCCACATCCACAGCACCGAGCCCGGCCCGCCCAGGGCGATGGCCGTGCCAACGCCGACGATGTTGCCGGTGCCGATGGTGGAGGACAGCGCCGTGGTCAGCGCGCCGAACTGGGACACATCGCCCTCGGAGCCCTCGTCGCGGGTCACGCTCATCTTGATGGCCTTGAAGATGTCCTTCTGGATGAAGCCCGTGCGGATCGTCATGAAGATGTGCGTTCCGAACAGCAGGATGATCAGCGGCCAGCCCCATAGAAAGCTGTCCAGCTTGCCGATAATGTCAGCCATGTTGCATTCCTCCCTTGTTATCTGTTTAGTATATTACCACAAAATATTCCATCAGGCAAGTGCAGAATTGTTATTGCAATTTACCGATAATGGCGTATAATGTTAAAAAAAGCCAGGGGGGTTCAAAACATGCCCGTTTTCGACAACATCGACCAGGCCCGCGCCTACTTCGAGGGCGACCGCTTCGCACTGGAAAACGGCGTCACCCTCGACGAGATCGCCCCGGGCAGCGCCGTTTGCAGCCTTGCCATCGACAGCCGCCACCGCAACGCCGAGGGCGGCGTGATGGGCGGCGCGATCTTCACGCTGATCGACCTGGCCTTCGCCGCGGCGGCCAACGACGTCCACCGCCCCACCGTGGCCCAGCAGGTCAGCATGAACTTTCTCAGCGGCAGCCGGGGCCGCGTGCTCACCGCCCGGGCCGCCTGCCGAAAGGACGGGCGCAGCAGCTGCGTCTACAACGTGGATGTCACCGACGACCTGGGCCAGGACATCGCCCAGGCCACCGTCATCGGCTTCAAGCTGGGCGACCGATAGCCTCGGCTCCCCCGCGTTTCCAGGCTTCCAGCCCGAGGAAGCCGCCAGCCGCGGGCCAGCGGAAGGCATTTCCTGCCGGGGCGCGGCGTTTTTTCAGATGATCACGCCCTCCAGGTGGTCCACCTCGTGCTGTATGATCTGGGCGATCCACCCTGTAAACCGCTTCCGTCGGGGCTTCCAGCCCTCATCCAGCCAGGTGACCTCGATGTCCCGGAAGCGCGTCGTGCGGCGCTTGCCGTCCAAGGACAGGCAGCCCTCCTCGGTCTCGTAGGGGCCGTCCCCTGCGACGATCTCCGGGTTGTACATCACCACGTCCATCGGGCCCATGCTGACGATGATGACCCGCTTGCGCGCGCCGATCATGTTCGCCGCCATGCCCACGCACCGCTCCCGGTTCGCGGCCAGCGTGTCCCGCAGGTCCCGCCCCACGGCCATGTCCGTCCTGGCGGCGGGCTCGGACCTCTGCCCGAGAAGCAGCACGTCCCTGACGATCGGACAAATCAAGCGTCTCCCCTCCCCTGCCGTTTTCATCATCATACCACACTCCCCGGTCCCCGTCCATCCCGGGCCGGAAATATTTACGGAAGGCGCGCCCAATCCGCCCTGGAATGGGCTTTCTTCCCAGTGCGCCCATCGATCGATGGCGTTGGCCCCGACCTCTAACCAACGACGTTTCCAGGTCCCGTCGATTGTTAAATATCGCAATCCACCGACTGAGCTATGGACAAAACGCATTCAATTGTGATATAATCCCTAATTGTCAGCGGCGATCGATTATCGCGCCAATGTAGCTCAGTTGGCAGAGCAGCGGTTTCGTAAACCGCAGGTCAAGGGTTCGAGTCCCTTCATTGGCTCCACGCAACGAGGTGTAGCGCAGTTTGGTAGCGCGTTTGGTTCGGGACCAAAAGGTCGCAGGTTCAAATCCTGTCACCTCGATCAAAATGCACAAAATTCGGCTTGTATTTCGTGCATTTTTTGTGCATTTTTTTGTTTTACCGTGAGATAAAGACTCGAATAATAATCTACTGCGTAATCTACTGCATACGATACTGCTTAAGAAACAGCAAAGTCCCATGCATTTTTTTCATGAGACTTTGCTGATATAAATTTATTTTCCTTTCAGAAGATCGCAAGCTGCGCGGATGGCATTTATGGTCTGGTCGTAGCTTGTGATCACACAGGGGACAAAATTCGCGGGGGATGCAGCTTCCGGAACATCCTGACATACGAGGCAGGTGTTTGGGTTCATGGCGCATACGGCTTTGACGTCATCAAGAAGGT
>JAZSAA010000381.1:0-4854 GCA_045601625.1 Clostridia bacterium
CCGGCGCTTCGACGATCAGCTCGTCGTGCACCTGCAGGATCAGTTTGGCCTCGAAGCCCCCGGCTTTCAGCTCCCGGTCCACCGCGATCATCGCCAGCTTGATGATGTCCGCGGCGGTGCCCTGTATGGGGCTGTTCATCGCGCAGCGCTCGCCGAAGGCGCGCACGGCGTAATTGGAGCTGGTCAGCTCCGGCAGGTAGCGGCGGCGGTTCATCAGCGTGGTCACGTAGCCCTGGGCGTGGCCCTTTTTGACCGCCTCGTCCATGTAGGCCTTCACGCCGGGATAGCGGTCGAAGTAGCGGTCGATAAACGCCCTGGCTTCAGCGCGGCTGACGCCTATGTTCTTTGCCAGCGTGAACTCCGAGATGCCGTAGACGATGCCGAAGTTCACCGCCTTGGACGCCGAGCGCATCTGGCCCGTGACCTCGTCCAGGGGCACGCCGTAGACCTCGGCGGCCGAGCGGGGGGGGGTGTCCTGGTCCATTCTGAAGGCGGTGATCATCGTGGCGTCGCCGGACATGTGGGCCAGCACCCGCAGCTCGATCTGGGAATAGTCGGCGTCCACCAGCAGCCAGCCGGGGCGCGCCACGAAGGCCCCGCGAATGGCCTTGCCCAGCTCTGTGCGCACCGGGATGTTCTGCAGGTTCGGCTCGGCGGAGCTGATACGCCCGGTGGCGGTGCCCACCTGGTCGAAGCGGGTGTGGATGCGGCCGCTTTCGTCCCGCATCGGGATCAGCGCGTCGATGTAGGTGGATTCCAGCTTCTGGTACTTCCGGTATTCCAGCACCCTGCCGCAGATCGGGTAGTCGTCGGCCAGCTGCTCCAGCACCTCGGCGTTGGTGGAGATCTTCTTCTTCGGCGAGGGGATGCCCAGCTTGCCGAACAGCAGCTCGCCCAGCTGCTTTGGGGAATTGAGGTTGATGCGCTCCCCCGCCATCTCCGCGATCTCGTCGGTCAGGCGCTGGATCTGGGCCCGGAAGGTGACGCCCAGGTCCCGCAGCACGTCGGCGTCCACCAGGAAGCCCTCGTCCTGCATGCCCCGCAGCACATAGGCCAGCGGCAACTCGATGTCGCTGTAGACCTGCTCGAGCCCGTTTTCCCGGAGCTGCTCCCGCTGTGCCAGCGCGAGCCTCCGGATCGCCGTGGCGGGATGGGCCTGGAAGCCCTCGACGCCCTCCTGGCCGCACAGCGATTCGGCGTCGAAGCCGGGACGCTGGGGATTCAGGGCGTAGGCGGCCAGCATCACGTCGGTGATTTCGCCCCTGATCCCGCGGATGTCGATGGGCAGGGACTTCATGTCGCACAGCGCCACCGGGCATTCCGCCTCCAACAGCGGCAGCGCCGCCGTCCAGGCCTCCTCGTCAGTGACACCGGGCGAGAGCAGGTCGGCACCCATGGCCATGGACAGCCGCGCGGCGTCGGTGGCCACCGTGAAGCGGTCCCCCATGTGGAACGCCGCCCACTTCGCGCCGCCTGCCAGTGCCATAATACGCGCCGCCAGCGCCTCCCGTTCGGCGAATACCTCGATGTCGGGCAGCGCCTCCGTCTCGGCAGGCTTCGCCGCTGCCTGCTCCGCCATGCCCCGGGGCATGACTTCCTTCGCCACGTCGCCCAGCCGCCTGGCCGCCGCGTTCATGCGCAGCTGACGCAGCCGGGGCAGCGCGCCGGCGATGCTGCCCAGCCGCCAGGCCTCCGGGGTCACATCGATGGGCGCGTCCCGGTCGATCTTCGCCAGGGCATAACTCATCTCGGCCAGCGCCCGGCCGTCCACCAGGCGCTCCTTCAGCTTGCCCTTCTGCTCCGTCGGGGCCGCGTCCAGCACCTTTTCCAGGCTGCCGTACTGCTGCACCAGCTTCAGCGCCGTCTTTTCCCCCACCCCCGGCACGCCGGGGATGTTGTCGGAGGCGTCGCCCATCAGGCTCTTCACGTCGATCAGCTGGATCGGCTCGATGCCGTAGGTCTCGCGGATGTAGTCCGGGGTGACGCGCACGGTGTCGGTGATGCCCTTCTTGGTATAGAGTATCGTAGTATTCGGACCGGACAGCTGGAAGGAATCCCGGTCGCCGGTGACCAGCAGCGCCTCGAGGCCCTCGCGCTCGCAGTACATGGACACGGTGCCCAGTATGTCGTCGGCCTCGTAGCCCTCGACCTCAAGGATCGGTATGCCCATCTCGCCGATCAGCTCGCGGATCAGCGGGTCCTGGGCCCGAAGCTCGTCGGGCATGGGCTTGCGGGTGGCCTTGTAGCCGTCGTACAGCTTCGCGCGGAAGGTGGGCGCGTGCATGTCGAAGGCCACCGCCAGGCTGTCCGGGCGCTCGTCCTCGATCACCTTCAGCAGCATCATCACAAAGCCGTGCACCGCGTTGGTGGGCGTGCCGTCCGGCGCGGTCATCGGGGTTTGCAGCGCGTGAAACGCCCGGTACATCAGGCTGTAGCCATCCAGTATGACGATCTTCTGGGCCATGGCGTCGCTCTCTCCTTCGCCTCCCGCCCGAAAGGGGCAGGATATACATTATCTATTATATTATAGCACACGACGCGGAAAAATACAACAAAACGATATGGACACGGGCTGGGCGACCTGCGTGTGAGTACGGTTCCATCTGACGCAGCCCAGGAACACGGCCAAAAGATGCCTCGACTGCGCTCGGCATGGCAACACAGCGTCGCCTGTCATGCTGAGCGCAGTCGAAGCATCTGTACGAAACGTTTTCAGGCCGCATCTGGCAAGGCATGAAAAAGGCATCGTTTCCCTAAGGAAATGCCACATAATCGAGTGGTTCAGTTGCGGAGGGAATTTTAGTCGATTGCGGACTGCAAAAATCGAAGGTTACCTGGCGGGTAATCGAGATTTTTGCAGGCAGCAAGCGGCTGAAATTCACCCGCAAATGGGCCGCGAGCATTGTGCGGTATTTCCCTAAGCGATTGCCGAGAAAACGCGGGAATCGGGAACGGCGCTTTTCGCCGTCCCCGATTCCTCTGTTCGTATACCGAACGCTTAACCGATGCTCTCCACCGCGGCGCGTACCACGGGGATCGCCTCGCTGAAGCGCTTGATGTAGGCGTTGAAGCTGTCCACGTCCTCCGGCTTTGGTACGACGCTCTCGCCCAGCTTGCCGGCGAAGATCCGCTGGGTCAGGTAGTCCTCGAGGGTATCGCCCAGCGCCTTGTCTGCCATGTAGCCCGCCAGCAGCGCGATGCCCCAGGCGCCGCCCTCGCCCGCGGTCTT
The DNA here is from genome assembly GCA_045601625.1 of Clostridia bacterium. Lineage (GTDB taxonomy): Bacteria > Bacillota > Clostridia > Christensenellales > Aristaeellaceae > UBA2862. The sequence continues at coordinate 3,230 of JAZSAA010000381.1, forward strand.
CATCACGGTCACGGGCACGTTCAGCGCCGCGGCCAGCACGCTCTGGCCCACGCCCTTGGTCTTGAAGAACCCGCCGTGGCCGTAAATGCGGTCCACCTTCACGCCCTCCTCGTCCATGAGGATGTTCGTGCCGATCTTCAGCGACGACAGCGCCGCGTACAGGTGGGTGCGCATGAAGTTGGCCAGTGTGAAGCGGCTGTCCGAGGTGCGGACAAACAGCGGGCGGCCCTCTTCAAACCCGGTGATGTGCTCGCCGGAGAAGTAGTTGAAGGCCAGCAGCCCGCCCAGGTCGGCATCCGCCGCCAGGGCCTTGTTGAACAGCGCGCTGTAGATCTTCGTGGACGTGGCCTCGACGCCCATCAGCTTGGCGAATTCGCTGAACAGCTTCACCCAGGCCGCGATGTCGCTGGTGCCGTTGTTGCAGTGTACCATGGCCACGGGCTTGCCGGTGGGCGTGGTCACCATGTCGATCTCCGGATGCACCTTTTTAAGGGCCTCGTCCAGCACGATCATCGCGAACACCGAGGTGCCCGCGCTGACGTTGCCGGTACGCGGCGCGACGCTGTTGGTGGCCGTCATGCCGGTGCCGGCGTCGCCCTCCGGCGGGCACAGCAGCGCGCCGGGCTGGAGCGCGCCGCTGGGGTCCAGCAGCTTTGCACCGGCCTCGGTCAGCGTGCCCGCGGGCTCACCCGCCACCAGCACCTTGGGCAGTATCTTCTTCAGCTTCCAGGGGAAGCCCTTGTCCGCCACCAGCGCGTCGAAGGACGCCAGCATGCCCTCGTCATACCGGTTGGTGGTGCTGTCGATGGGGAACATGCCGGAAGCGTCGCCGATGCCCAGCACCTTCTCGCCGGTCAGCTGCCAGTGGATGTAGCCCGCCAGGGTGGTGAAGAAGCGGATCTGGGGCACATGTTCCTCGCCGTTGAGTATCGCCTGGTACAGGTGGGCGATGCTCCAGCGCTGGGGAATGTTGAAGCCCAGGCGCTCGGTCAGGGCGCTCGCCGCCTCGCCGGTGATGGTGTTGCGCCAGGTGCGGAAGGGCGCAAGCAGCCTGTCCTTGCCGTCGAAGGGCAGGTAGCCGTGCATCATCGCGCTGATGCCGATGGCCTCCAGCTTCGTCAGCGCCGCCCCGTACTTCTCCTGCACGTCCTTCGCCAAATTGGCGTAGCAATCCTGAAGGCCCTTCCAGGCGTCGTCCAGGTCGTAGGTCCAGATGCCGTTCACCAGCTGGTTTTCCCATTCGTGGTCACCCTGTGCGATCGGATTGCCCGCCGGATCGATCAGGACGCCCTTGATGCGCGTGGAACCGAACTCGATGCCCAGCCTGGCCCTGCCGCCCTCGATGATCGTGCGAATGTCGTTCGTGCTCATATGAAACAACCTCCAAACTCTGTATTGATGATGATAGCATTATACCATGCCAATTCCATTTTGAACAGCCTTACCGCTTGTCCTTGTCGATGAATTCAAGGGTGATCGTCGATAGCGCCGCGAAGGCGAGTATGAACATGAACAGCGTGAGCCAGTAATCGGAGACGTTATCCACGGTGTATTCGTATTCCAGCTTGAAATTCGCCGCGGCGGCCTTCTCCTCCAGGAACTTCATCACCCTGTCCTCGCCGACC
>JAZSAA010000382.1:0-3241 GCA_045601625.1 Clostridia bacterium
GATGGACAAGTACCCCGAGTTCTTCCCCCGCCCCGCCGGCGCGGAGGCCACCCGCTGGGACGACGTGATGCTGGTGTACTTCACCAGCGGCACCACCGGCATGCCCAAGCTGGTGCAGCACAACTTCGCCTACCCCCTGGGGCACATCGTCACGGCGAAGTACTGGCAGCACGTGGAGGAAAACCGGCTGCACATGAGCGTGTCCGACTCCGGCTGGGCCAAGTTCGGCTGGGGCAAGATCTACGGCCAGTGGATCTGCGGCGCGACGGTGTTCTGCTACGACATGGTGGGCCGCTTCAACCCGGCCAACCTGCTGCGCAAGGTGGAAGAATATAAAGTCACCACCTTCTGCGTGCCGCCGACCATGTACCGCTTCATGCTCCAGGAGGACCTGACCCAGTTCGACCTGTCCTCCCTGCACCACTGCGCCACCGCCGGCGAGCCGCTGAACCCCGAGGTGGTGCGCAGGTGGAAGCAGCTGACCGGCCACCAGATCTACGAGGGCTTCGGCCAGAGCGAGGGCCCGGTGCTGATGGCCAACTTCGGCAGTGAGTGGTTCGAGCCCCTGGAGGGCTCCTGCGGCAAGCCGAACCCGCTGTACGACATCCAGCTGCTGGACAACGACGACAACGTCTGCGAGGACGGCGAGGAGGGCTCGCTGACCATCATGGACGTGAAGCGCCACCCGCCGGTGGGGCTGTTCACCGGCTACTACCGCAACCCGGAGATGACCGAGGAGAAGCTGGGCGGCGTCGGCTACAACACCGGCGACGTGCTCTGGCGCGACAGCGACGGCTACTATCGCTTCGTGGGCCGCAACGACGACGTGATCAAGTGCTCCGGCTACCGCATCGGGCCCTTCGAGGTGGAGTCCGCCCTGATCGCCCACGACGCCGTGGTGGAGTGCGCCATCACCGGCGCGCCCGACCCCATCCGCGGCCAGATCGTCAAGGCCACCGTGGTGCTGGCCAAGGGCTGGAGCCCCTCCGAGGAGCTGACCAAGGAGCTGCAGCGACACGTCAAAAAGCTGACCGCGCCCTACAAGTACCCCCGGGTCATCGAATACGTGGACGAGCTGCCCAAGACCGTCGGCGGCAAGATCAAGCGCGCCCAGATCCGGCATGCGGATGAGGCGAAGAAGCAATTCTGATTTATCGAGCAGGGCTCGATAAATCAGAATTTGAGTATTTAGTATTTAGTGGTTAGTATTTAGTGGTGGTGCAAATCCCTACGGGATTTGTTTGATTATAAGGAAACGGCAGAGGTTTCAACGTCTCTCGATTCTTTGAATCAAAAGAAATCCGCAAGGATTTCCTCCTCCACTAACCACTAAATGCTAAATACTAAATACTGAATTCTGATTTGTCGCCCCGCGACAAATCAGAATTTGCCCACCCCATCAGGAATCGAGGTAATCACCATGAAAAAGGGCATCGCCGTCGCCGGGAACATGATCGTGGACATGATGTACCCCACCAACGGGCTGCCCCGGCCGGGGGAGCTGGTGACGATCACCGGGGACATGACCCGCTCCACGGGCGGGTGCCTGTGCAACGACATCATCGACCTGGCCGCGCTGGACCCTTCCCTGCCGCTGACGGCGCTGGGGCGCGTGGGCGACGACGAGGCCGGGGAATTCGTGCTGGGGCGGCTGCGGCCGTGGCCCAACATCGACCTGGGCCAGATCCGCCGCGGGGACACCACCTCCTACACGCTGGTGATGCACGACGCGGTGAACCACCAGCGCTCCTTCTTCCAGTGCCGGGGCGCAAACGCCGACTTCTGCGAGGCGGACATCGACTGGGACGCGCTGGACGTGGAGCTGTTGCACATCGGCTACATACTGCTGCTGGACGCGCTGGACGCCCCGGACGACGAATACGGCACCAGAATGGCCCGGCTGCTGCACACGGCGAAGGCGCGGGGCATCCGAACCTCCATCGACGTGGTGTCCGAGGCCGGCGAGCGCTTCCGCCAGATCGTGGTCCCGGCGCTGAAATACGCCGACTACTGCGTCATCAACGAGGTCGAGGCCCAGGCCACCACCGGCGTCCAGCTGACGGACGGCGGCGGGAAGCTGATCCGGGAAAACCTGCCCGCGGCGCTCGATAAGATGAAAGAACTGGGCGTATCCACCTGGGCGGTGATCCACAGCCCCGAGGGCGGCTTCGGCCTGGATGAGAACGATAACTACGTGGCCATCGACAGCCTGCGCCTGCCAGAGGGCTACATCCAGGGCACCGTGGGCGCGGGCGACGCCTTCTGCTCCGGCGTGCTGTACGGCGCGTGGAAGGGCTGGGACCTGGCCCGGGCCATCGAGCTGGGCACCGCCGCGGCGGCCTGCTCGCTGAGCCAGCCCGGCGCCACCGAGGGCATGCGGGATTGCGAAAGCGCCATGGCGCTGTACCGGAAACTGAGAGGGGAGGCCTGACGGCATGAAAAACGCGGTCGTGTACGGCTCCGGCAAGATCGGTCGGGGCTTCATCGGCAAGATCTTCGCCGAATCCGGGTATCAGGTGTGCTTCCTGGACCGCATCCAGGCGCTGGTGGACGGCCTGAACGCCGCCGGCAGCTACAGGGTGCGCATCGTGAGCAACGACGATACCGTCGAGAGCCGGGTGCCCGTGGCAAGGGCGCTGATCTCGACGACGGAGGAGGCCCAGGAGGCCCTGGCGGGCTGCGACCTGATGGCCACCGCCGTGGGCGTGAACGAACTGAAGAACATCGCGCCGGTGCTGGCGAAGGCCGTCGCGCGGCGCATGGCGCAAGGCGGCGGGCCGCTGGACATCATCCTCTGCGAGAACCAGCTGGGCGCGGACGTATTGATGCGGGGCTGGATCTACGAGCACCTGGACGCCGGACAGCGGGCCTGGGCCGACGCGAACCTCGGCCTGGTGGAGGCGTCCATCAGCCGCATGGTGCCGCCGCCCACCCCCGGGCAGCTGGCCGAGGACCCGCTGCTGCTGCGGGTGGACCCCTCCAGCGAGCTGCCCGTGGACAGCGCCGCCTTCCGGGGCGAGATCCCCGCCCTGAACGGCATCATCCCCTACACCCCCTTCGAGTTCTACATGATGCGCAAGCTGTTCCTGAACAACGGCAGCCACGCGCTGTGCGCCTACCTGGGGTACGAGAAGGGCATGGAATACATCTGGCAGGCCATCGAGGACGATAACATCCGCGCCGCGGCAAGGGCTTCGATGCAGGCCAACGCCGACGCGCTGGTGGCGAAGTACGGCGAGGG
>JAZSAA010000383.1:0-6733 GCA_045601625.1 Clostridia bacterium
CCTTTTTCAGGCCCTCGTCGAACTTTGCGGGTTCGACGACGAAGCCCAGCTTGACCTTGTTGGAAGACAGCTTCTCAAAAGTGGTGGCCATGGAAAAACCTCCTGATCTTTTACTATGACATAATTATCCATAATGCAAACATCAGTTTAGCACAGGGAATGTGGGTTTGCAACACGGATAGGTAAATTCCAGTTTAGAAAAAGGGGAATGCAGATAAACACCGTAAAAAACACCCCGGGGACCGGGGGTTTGCAGGAACAGGGGCAACGGGACAGCGCCCCCGCCGGGGCGGAGGCGCTGTTCGATGATGCTGTCGGGACGGTTGGCTGGAACGCGGGCGTTCATGGCTCCCGGCCCGCTGAATGCAGGTTTTACTTCGTGCGGTTCAGGTAGGCCGCGACGCGCTTGGCCACGTTGGCCTTGATGTTGTTGTAGAAGATGGCGTAGTCGTCCTGGTGGTAGCTCTGCGGCCCTGCGAGCTCTACCATTTCGTTGGGTATGGCGTCGGCGTGCGTCACGACCGTGCCGCGGGCGAGACACACTTGCGCGTCGCCGCCAATGTCGCGGATGGCGGTCGCGCAGGTATTCCCGTCTATCACGATCGAGCCGAGGTTCATATCGGCTGGCGCGTAGGTCTCGTCGCGCTTCCAGTTCAGCGGGTTGATCGCAACTCCGTTCGGCAGCATTGCGGGGTTCGGGGCGTTTACCTCCACGTTTTTGGGACCCTCGGCGTGCCAGCTGATGATGACGCCCGTGTCCGTCTCGCCGGCAGCGAACCGCATGTGCGGGTTGGCCGCGAGGTCTTCTTTTGTGATGGAATAGCCTATGGCGTATGCGGCCACCATGCGCTCGTAGTATTCGGGATGCACCCTGAAATACTCCTTCAGAACGAGGCGGAGGATGGCGGAGCCCTGGCTGTGCCCCGCAATGATGAACGGACGGCCGCCGTTGCAATGCTCGAAGTAATAGTCGAGTGCGGCGGTTATGTCGCCGTAGGGCACGCCGCAGACAGCCTCCTCGATGGACCCGGTCTTTTTCCAGGTGAGACCGGCGAGCATCATGCTGGCCTGGCGGTAATACGGGATGAACAAATTCGTGGATTCCTCAAACACGCTCGACTTAATCGCATGCTCGATTCCGATGCCTTCCAGAACCTCGGCATTGTCGAGCGTCGCGTAATCGGGATCGCCCTCGTTCGCGCTCATGTACATTGTAGAGTAGATGTAGAACGTGTCAACGTCCTTGGTGATCTCAGGCAGCCTGTACCAGCTGGCCTTCTTGGAGTAGTCGATTTTATCCATTTTTCCCTGCCCTCCTGTTGTGAAATAAAACGGCTATCAACGATCTGGCACTTCCAAACTGATATAATAAATATAACATAAGCCCGTCCAATAATCAACTGCTTAGTAATTGTTTTGGACCAACACCATCGGGTTTTGTATTGACAACTCCGATTCTTTACTTTTATAATGGATTTGTCCATTTACAGAAAGGATTTTATGCTTCGATCCCGGTCGTTATCGGGGGAAAGGAATCACCCATGGGCAATTATCGCAACTTCAAGCTGGTCGCCTACTTCGTGGCGCGCGCCACGGCCCACATCACCCGGGAGGAGCTGGAGAAGCAGCTGGCCTTCTTCGAGAAATACCTGCGCCTGGACAAGGTGTACCTGGAGCCCTTTCGGGGCGAGCTGGCCAGTCACGAGCAGGTGGAGATGTGCCGCGAGGTATTCCAAAAGCACGGCATCGAGGTGGCCGGCGGGCTGACCACCGTCATTCCCACCCCCGAGGGCGCAAGGCCCAAGCAGCGCCTGTTCGACACCTTTTGCTACAACGACCTGGCCATGCGCGCGAAGCTGAAGGAGGTCAGCGCCTTCATCGGCGGTCACTTCGACGAGTTCATCATCGACGACTTCTTCTTCACCGACTGCTGCTGCGCGGACTGCGTGCGGGAAAAGGACGCCTTCAACGCCGCCCACGGCATTTCGGACGGCAGCTGGCAGGCCTACCGGCTGGACCTGATGCGCAGGGTCAGCGCGGAGGATGTCATCGCCCCGGCAAAGGCGGCCAACCCGAAGTGCAAAATCACCATCAAGTATCCCAACTGGGCCGAAAGCTACCAGGGGACGGGCTACAACCCCGCCGGGCAGCGCAGGCTGTTCGACATGGTCTATACCGGCACCGAGACCCGGGACCCGGTGACCACCGACCAGCACCTGCCCCGCTACCTGAGCTATTCGCTGATGACCTACTTCGAGAACATGTGGCCTGGGCACAACGGCGGCGGCTGGTTCGACAACTTCGATGCCCACATTACCGAGCACTACCTGGAGCAGGCGTACCTGACGGCCTTTTCAAAGCCGAAGGAGCTGATGCTGTTCTGCTTCCAGTCCCTCTATGATAACATGGTTGTCCCGGCGCTGGGCTACCAGCTGGACAAGCTGGACGCGCTGCTGGATCACGCCGGCAATCCCGTGGGCATTTCCTGCTACCTGCCGGACGACTGCCAGGGCGAGGACAACGTGCAGGACTTCCTGGGCATGGTGGGCCTGCCGATCGTCTGCACCCCGTACTTCCCGGAGGAGGCGAAGCAGATCCTGCTCACCCGGTCCTCGGCCTGCGACCCGGACGTGGTGGACAGGCTGGAGAACTGGCTGAAGCGCACCGGCGGCGACGCAATGGTCACCACCGGCTTCCTGGAGGCGACCATGGACCGGGGCGTGCAGCGGCTAACCTCGATCCGGCTGCGGGGGCGGCATGTGGCGTGTGACCGCTGGCGCGTGGAAGCGGCGGGACAGGAAAACCGCTGCACCTACCCGATGGGGGAGAGGGCCGTGACCCTGCCCGTGGCGGAGTTCCGCAACAACGCCACCTGGGCCGTGGTGAAGGGCATGCACGGCGAGGAGAGCTATGGCCTGCTGCTGCGGGATTCCTATTGCGACGGCCGCCTGTGGACGCTGGCCGTGCCCGACGCCCTCCCGGACCTCTACCACATCCCCGCCGAAGCCCTGGGCCGCATCCGCCAGGCCATGCCGGTGAACGGCGCGTGGCTGGAGGGCGGCGCGAGGATCAGCCTGTTCGCCTACGACAACGATACCTTCGTGCTGTACCCCTACGTGATGGAGGGCGTCCAGCGAAGCGTCGTCCGGCTGCACGTGAAGGGCGCGAAGGCCCTGACCCTGCCCTGCCGCGGCGGCAGGCGCCTGGAGCCGCTGTATTGCCGTGGCGACGAGGCCGTGTTCGAGGCCGAGGCGATGCCCGGAAGGTATGAGATTTGCAGGGTGGAGAGGTAAATCAGAATAGAGTTTAGAGTGGGGAGTTTAGAGTTTAGAGATAGTTTGCGTGAAGCCACAGATTCGCTGGAATAATGGAAATCCGTCAGGATTTCGACCACATCTAAACTCTAAACTCTTAACTCTCAAAACAATAAATCACAAGAGGTGTCCCCCATGACCGACAGATTGTATTATAGCGATGCCTACCTGACCGAATTCGACGCGGTGGTGGTCGACTGCATCCCCGATGGCGAGGGCTTCCGCCTGCGCATGGACCGCAGCGCGTTCTATCCCACATCCGGCGGACAGCCCCACGACACCGGCACGCTGAACGGGGTGCATGTGCTGGACGTCCTCGTGGGCGACGACAGCGACGTGTGGCACGTGACCGACGCGCCGCTTAAAGCGGGCGAATCCGTCCACGGCAGGATCGACTGGCCCCGCCGGTTCGACCACATGCAGCAGCACGCCGGGGACCATATGATCGCCAGCGCGCTGTGGCGGCTGCTGGGCGGGGTGGCCATCGGGCTGCACGTCAGCGGCGATATCTCCACCATCGACGTGGCCATGCCCGAAGGCGTCACCCGCATCAGCCCGGAGGACATCCGCCGGGTGGAGATGGACGTGAACGAACGCATCCAGCGGGACGTGCCCATCCGCTGCTGGTTTCCGGAGCCGGAGGAATTGAAAACCCTGCCCCTGCGCAAGCCGCCGACGGTATCGGAGCATGTGCGGGTGGTGGCCATCGGAGAGGACGAGATGGTGGCCTGCGGCGGCACCCATCCCGCCACGGCGGGCCAGATGGGTCTGGTGAAGATACTGAACGTGGCCCCGGCGAGGGGCAAGATGCGGGTCAGCTTCGTGGCAGGCATGCGCGCCCTTCGGGATTACCAGGCCATGTACGACCGCGCCCACGAGGCCGCGGCGCTGCTGTCCACCTCCACCGACAATCTGGCCCCGCACGTCGCCGCCATGCAGGAGGCCCTGAAGGAAGCCAATATGGAGCTGACCCGCCTGCGCCGGGAATCCGCGCTGCGGGAGCTGGAGGCGGCGCTGGAGAGCGCCCCGCGCACGCAGGGCGGCGCGGCCGTGATCGCCCGGATGCTGGATGGGGACGCGAACCTGATCAGGGACGCCGCCTCCCACCTGATCAGGCGTCCCGGCGTGGTGGCGCTGCTGGGCGCGCGGGCGGGGGAGAAGGCCGTGTTCGTGTTCGCACGCTCCGCCGACGTGGATATTCACATGGGGAAGCTGCTCTCCGATGCCGCGAAGCCCCTGGGCGGCAAGGGCGGCGGCCGCCCCGACTTCGCCCAGGGCGGCGGGCCGGAGGAGGTTTTGAAGGAAGCGGAGAGAAAGATGAATCAGAATTTGAAACTACAGACCGGAGTATAACATGTTCAACTACGACTTTGACGCCGCCATATTCGACATGGACGGCACGCTGCTGGATACGATGCCCTATTGGCGGTATACCACGCTGGAATTCATGCTGGCCCACCAGATGCCCGTGAGTGACGCGCTGCTGACGCGGATGTACAAGACCTCGTCCCGGAAGCTGGTGATGGAGGTCGCCGCGCAATACGGTCTGAAGCTGGACAGGGAGGCGGTGATCGGGGAGATGGAGCGGTACATGAACCGCCACTACCTCTATGACGCCCACCTGAAATGCCCTTCCGTGCCTGCCTTCCTGGAGCGGCTGAAGCGGGAGGGGGTGCGCATGTGCGTGGCCACCGGCTCGCCCAGGACTTACGCCCGCAACGGCCTGCGCCGGCTGGGGCTGTTGGATTACTTCGATTTCGTCACCGACAACTATGAAAGCGCGCTGACGAAGGACAGGCCCGGCTACTTTGAACGCCTGCTTTCGCGCCTTGGGACGACCCCGGAGCGCTGCTGGGTGTTCGAGGATGCGCTGTACGCCATGGAGTCGGCCAGGGCCGCGGGCCTGCGGGTCTGCGCCATCGAGGATGACAGCCAGCTGGCCAGCCGGGAGGAGATCAGGGCATTGGCGGATGTGTACATCCGGGATTACAATGAATTGATGTAGAAGCATCTGTAGCGGCGGCGCCTGCGCCGCCAACACAGACAGGAAAAGGTCCTTCACAGCGTTCAGGATGGCAACCCCGCGAAACCGCGTCATCCTGAGCGCAGCGAAGGACCTTGAACCTTGTATAGCGGTCACAGCGTCCCGATCAACCTGTCTACGTCCTCCGCCGTCGTCGCCCAGCTGGTGGCGAGGCGCATCACCACGCGCCCGTCGTCCAGCTTCTCCCAGAAGCCCATCTCCACCTTCTCGGACAGGACCCTTGCCCTTTCGGGGCCCAGGGCGACGAAGACCTGGTTCGTTGGGGCGGCGAAGGGCTGCGCGTAGCCCTTCGCGTCCAACGCCGCGCGGATGCGGTGGGCGGCCTCGATGGCGCTTTTGCCGATGGCGTAATACAGCCCGTCGGTGAACAGCGTGTCGAACTGGATGCCGGCGATCCGCCCCTTGGCCAGCAGTGCGCCGTGCTGCTTGACGATGGTGAAGAAGTGTGGCGCGGTGCCGCGCTTCGGGAACACCACTGCCTCGCCCAGCAGCGCGCCGCACTTGGTGCCGCCGATGTAGAAGGCGTCGCACAGCCGGGCGAGGTCTGGGAGGGTCACGTCGTTCGCCGGGGTCGCCAGGGCGTAGGCCAGCCGGGCCCCGTCCGCGTACAGCGGAATGCCCGCCCCGCGGCAGACCGCGCTGAGGGCCTCCAGCTCGGCCAGGGAATACAGCGTGCCGTACTCGGTGGGCTGGGAGATGTACACCATGCCGGGCATGACCATGTGCTCCCGGTTGTCGTCCTGCTGCCAGTCGTCTACGCAGCGGGCGACGTCCGCCGCCGACAGCTTGCCCTCGCGGTGGGGAAGGGTCAGCACCTTGTGGCCGCCGAACTCGATGGCCCCCGCCTCGTGGACGGCGATGTGGCCGGTTTCCGCGGCCACGACCCCCTGCCACGGGCGCAGCAGCGCGTCGATGACGGTGGCGTTGGTCTGGGTGCCGCCGACGAGGAAGAACACGTCGGCTTCGGGAGCCTGGCACGCGGCGCGAATTTTCTCCCGGGCGGATTCGGAGTATTCGTCCAGGCCATATCCCGCGGTGTGCGCCAGGTTGGTCTGCACCAGGCGTTTCATGATGGCGGGGTGGGCGCCTTCCATGTAGTCGGAAGCGAAGTAGAGTTTATCACACATTTCCAGTCCCTCCCTGTGGGCTGCGCGATTGATGGGTTTATTGTAATTGCAGTTGATACACAATAGCTGTCGGATGGAGAGATAAATTCTGATTTGTCGCGGTGCGACAAATCAGAATTTGAGTGGTTAGTATTTAGTATTTAGTGGTTAGTGGAGGAGGAAATCCTGACGGATTTCTTTTGATTTAAGTATCGAGAAACGTTGAAGCCTCTGCCGTTTCCCTTTAATCAAACAAATCCGTCAGGGCT
>JAZSAA010000384.1:0-2130 GCA_045601625.1 Clostridia bacterium
TCGAGCAGGGCTCGATAAATCAGAATTTGAGTATTTAGTATTTAGTGGTTAGTATTTAGTGGCGGTGCAAATCCCTGCGGGATTTGTTTGATTATAGGGAAACGGCAGAGATTACAACGTTTCTTGGTCCTTAAATCAAAAGAAATCCGCAAGGATTTTCTCCTCCACTAACCACTAAATGCTAAATACTAAATACTGAATTTTGATTTGTCGCCTCAGCGACAAATCAGAATTTTCCAGCATTACCCTCCACCGACTCGATTATCCAAAAGGAGCCTTACCATGAGCGACAGGATGCATCCCATACCCTTTGAGGCGCTGCTGGACTGGGTGTTTGGGGAATACCGGGCCCAGGGCAGCATCTTCGGCGTCAGGAAGTTCTGGCGCGCCCCGGAGGGGGCCGGCGAACCCTTCATGGGCCGCAGCATCGAGGGCGCCGTCGGCCCCGCCGCGGGCCCCCACACCCAGCTGGCCCAGAACATCGTCGCCGCCTACCTGTGCGGGGGCCGGGTGTTCGAGCTGAAGACGGTGCAGGTCATCGACGGCGTGGACCTGCGCGTCTCCAAGCCCTGCATACTGGCCGGGGACGAGGGCTACAACTGCGAGTGGTCCACCGAGCTGACGGTGCCCCAGGCCCGGGACGAGTACATCAAGGCTTGGGTGCTGCTGCACGTGCTGGCCAGGGAATTGCCGGACGACGCGCTGATCGAGGAACTGACCAAACCCCTGTACGTCAGGCCCAGAAACGCCCCCACCCGGCACCGCGCCATGCGGGTGCTCACGCCCGGGAACAAGGCCAACTGCCGTGATGTGTGCGGCATCTGCGCCTCGGTGTGTCCCAACCGGGCCAACGTGATCATCGCCGTGGACGGCAAGCGGCAGATGCTGCACATCGACGGTCTGTGCAACGAGTGCGGCAACTGCGCCTCCTTCTGCGCGGAAAAAAGCCTGCCGTACCGCAGCAAGCTGACCGTCTTTGCGGACAGGACGGCGCTGGAGGACAGCCAAAACGCCGGCTTTGCCTGGCTGCCCGAATTCGGGCGGTTCCTGCTGCGCTGGGCGGATATCTGCCGCAAAGTGGACCCGGAGGGCGAGGGCGTGCCCCCGGAGGTAAGCCGGGTGATGGCCGCCGTGCGGGACGAATATCCCTGGCTGCTGTACCGATAAATCGAGGAGGTCAACATGAACCGCATTCAATGGACCCTGAACGCCATGCCCAAGAGCGACGACCGGTATCTGCCGCTGATGTCCAAGGCCAACGTGGACCGGGCCATGGCGTTTTTCAAAACCTTCCCCCAGTACGCCGTCACGCCGCTGGCCCGGCTGGACAACATGGCCGGGCGGCTGGGGCTGGGCGGGCTGTACGTCAAGGACGAGAGCTTCCGCTTCGGGCTGAACGCCTTCAAGGTGCTGGGCGGGGCCTTCGCCATGGCCCGGTACATCGCCGAAATGACCAGCCAGGACATCGGGGCGATGACCTACGACTACCTCACCGGCGAGCAGCTGCGCCGGGACTTCGGCCAGGCCACCTTCTTCACCGCCACCGACGGCAACCACGGCCGGGGCGTAGCCTGGGCGGCGAGGCAGCTGGGCCAGAGGGCCGTGGTTCACATGCCCAGGGGCAGCGCGAAGGTGCGCTTCGACAACATCGCCCGCGAAGGCGCGAAGGTCACCATCGAGGACATGAACTACGACGACTGCGTGCGCCTGGCGGCACAGGAGGCCGTCCGGACCCAGCACGGCGTGGTGATGCAGGACACCGCCTGGGAGGGCTACGAGCTGATCCCTTCGTGGATCATGCAAGGGTACGGCGTCATGGCCCGGGAGGCCGCCGGGCAGCTGGCCGAACGCCCCACCCACGTATTCCTGCAGGCGGGCGTGGGCTGCATGGCCTCGGCGGTGGTGGGCTGTTATGCCAACCTGTTCCCGGAGGATCCGCCGAAGTTCGTCATCATCGAGGCCGAGACGGCGGCCTGCCTGTACAAGGGGGCCTGCCAGCGGGACGGCAGCCCCGCCATCGTCGACGGCGACATGCCCACCATCATGGCCGGGCTGGCCTGCGGCGAGCCCAACATCCTCGGCTGGGACATCCTGCGCAACCACGCCGACGCCTTCCTGGCCTGCCCGGAC
>JAZSAA010000385.1:0-5333 GCA_045601625.1 Clostridia bacterium
TATGAGCAGATCATGGCCGATCTGAAGGCCCATGAAAAGGAGGCGCTGTGAGATGAATAAGATCACCAATCGTCAAATCATCTGCGAGGTGCTCTCCGAACACGCGAAAACGGATAAGGACATCGTGGTGCTGTGCAGCGACAGCCGCGGCTCCGCGTCCCTGGCCCCCTTCTCCAAGGAATTCCCGGAGCAGTTTGTCGAGGTCGGCATCGCCGAGCAGGATCTGGTGGGCATCTCCGCGGGCCTGGCGAAGATGGGCAAGAAGCCCTACGCGGCCTCCCCGGCGTCCTTCCTCTCCACCCGCTCCTACGAGCAGGCCAAGGTGGACTGCGCCTACTCCAACACCAACGTGAAGCTCATCGGCATCTCCGGCGGCGTCAGCTACGGCGCGCTGGGCATGAGCCACCACTCCGCCCAGGACATCGCCGCCATGGCCTCCATCCCCGGCATGCGGGTGTACCTGCCCAGCGACCGGTTCCAGACCCGCTGCCTGTTCGAGGCGCTGCTGAAGGACGAAAAGCCCGCCTACATCCGCACCGGCCGCAACGCCGTGGAGGACACCTATGAGGAGGGCAACGTGCCCTTCGAGATGGACAGGGCCACCGTGGTCTGCGAAGGCGCGGACGCCCTGATCGTGGCCTGCGGCGAGATGGTCCGCCCCGCCAAGGACGCGGCGGCGCTTTTGAAGGCCCGGGGCATCGGCGCGACGGTGCTGGACATGTACTGCGTCAAGCCCCTGGACGCCGAGGGCCTGCTGAAGGCCGCCGCGGGCAAAAAGGTGGTCGTGACCGTCGAGGAGCACTCTCCCTTCGGCGGCCTGGGCAGCATGGTCAGCCAGGTCATCGGGGCCAACGACCCGAAGAAGGTCGTCAACCTCGCCCTGCCCGACGCGCCCGTCATCACCGGCACGTCGAAGGAGGTGTTCGACCACTACGGCCTGAACGCCGAGGGCATCGCGAAGACGGTGGAAGAGAATATAAATTAGGAATCAGGAATCAGGAATGAGGAATGAAATGGCGTCAGTGGCACTGTCAATTCCTCATTCCTCATTTCTCATTCCTCATTATTGTCGAATGATGAGGGAATGAACATGAGCAAATACATCTTAAGTATAGACCAGTCCACCCAGGGCACCAAGGCGCTGCTGTTCGACGACAGGGGCGCGCTGCTGTGCCGGGCGGACCGGCCCCACCGCCAGATCATCGACGAAAAGGGCTGGGTGGAGCACGACCCGGCGGAGATCCTCGCCAACACCATCCAGGCGGCGAAGGACGTGGTCGAAAAGGCCGGCATCGACAGGGCCGATATCGCCGCGCTGGGCATCAGCAACCAGCGGGAGACCTCCGTGGCCTGGGACCGCGCCACCGGCGAGCCGGTTTACAACGCCATCGTGTGGCAGTGCGCCCGGGGCGCGGCCATCTGCGAGGGCCTGGCGCAGCGGGGCTACGGCGAGATGGTGCGCCGGACCACCGGCCTGCAGCTGTCGCCCTACTTCCCGGCGGCGAAGCTGGCCTGGATCATGCAGAACGTGGCTGGCGTCGCCGAGCGGGCGAGGGCCGGCGAAATCTGCGTGGGCACCATCGACAGCTGGCTGGTGTACAACCTGTCGAAGGATCACCGGCACTGCACCGACTACTCCAACGCCTCCCGCACCCAGCTGTTCAACATCAATACCCTCGCCTGGGACGACGAACTGCTGGAGCTGTTCGGCATCGATAAACGCTGCACGGCCGCCGTCACCGATTCCGACGGCGACTTCGGCGAGACCGACTTCGGCGGCTGGCTGGACAAACCCATCCCCATCCGGGGCGTGCTGGGGGACAGCCACGGCGCGCTGTTCGGCCAGGGCTGCCTTGCGCCCGGCATGACCAAGGCCACCTACGGCACCGGCTCCTCCATCATGATGAACATCGGCGAAAAGCCAGTGTTCAGCGATCTGGGCGTGGTGACGAGCCTGGCCTGGAAGATCGGCGGCAGGGTGAACTACGTATTGGAGGGCAACATCAACTACACCGGCGCGGTGATCACCTGGCTGAAGGACGACCTGAAGCTGATCGCAGGGCCGGGGGAGACCGAGGCGCAGGCCCGCCAGGCCAACCCCGGCGACAGGTGCTGCCTGGTGCCCGCCTTCTCGGGCCTGGGCGCGCCCTACTGGGACAGCGGCGCCCGCGCCGCCATCGTGGGCATGAGCCGCACCACCGGGAAGAACGAGATCGTCCGGGCGGCGCTGGACTGCATCGCCTACCAGATCACCGACATCGTGAAGGCTATGGGCCAGAGCGCGGGCGTGCCCATCGGCGAGCTGCGCGTGGACGGCGGCCCGACCCGCAACGGCTACCTGATGCAGTTCCAGAGCGATATGCTGGGCATTCCGGTGCGCATCCCCGATTCCGAGGAGCTGTCCGGCATCGGCGCGGCCTGGGCGGCGGGGCTTGCCTGCGGGTTGTACGACGAGGGCGTGTTCAACGTGCTCAGGCGCACCGCCTACGCGCCGGAAATGGCGCGGGACGCCCGGGACGAAAGGTACGCGGGCTGGCAGGACGCCGTGCGCCGCGTGCGGGTATAGACAAGGAGGAGGGTTATCATGCTCAGAGGGATTCCCGACATCATCGGTTCCGACCTTTTGAAGGCGCTGGCCGACACCGGCCACGGCGACATGATCGTCATCGCCGACCACTTTTATCCCCACGTCACCAAGTGCCCCAACGGGGTCAGCATCCAGGCCAAGGGCGTGGGCGCGGTGCAGATGCTGGACGCCATCCTCCAGCTGGTGCCCCTGGATGTGGAGTACGAGAAGCAGCCCATACAGTACATCGTGCCCGACGCGAATTCCGGTATCGTGGTGGAAAGCAACCCGGTCTGGGACGCGGTGCGCGAGACCGTGGCGAAGCACGGTTACGACACCGCCTGCATCGGCACCATCGAGCGCTCGAAGTTCTACGACAAGGCCATGAAGGCCTACATCACCATCTCCACCAGCGAACGCCAGCCCTACGGCTGCATCATACTGCAAAAGGGCGTCATGTGAGGCCCGAC
This sequence comes from Clostridia bacterium, assembly GCA_045601625.1. Lineage (GTDB taxonomy): Bacteria > Bacillota > Clostridia > Christensenellales > Aristaeellaceae > UBA2862. The sequence goes on from JAZSAA010000385.1 coordinate 3,037, forward strand.
CCGGGGAAACGCCTTCGCCGCGCTCAGGATGGCTTTTCGGCAACCCGCCGCCATCCTGAACGCAGCGGAGGCTGTTTTTTAACAAAACTGCCGTAAAATTCGAGATATATTGTGATTATTTTATACCCGAAATGTGATAAAATGAATCATATTTCGGAGGTGTCGCGGCGATGAGGGATACATTCACAAAAAGCGCGGCGAGGGTTTGGCTCTGCGCGCTGCTGGCGATGGCGCTGCTGTCGGGCAGCCTGGCGCTGGCCCAGGCGGGGGAGGACCCCGTCGCGGTGCGCGTGGGGGCGTTCAGCTATACCCAAAGCGTGCTGCAAAAGTCGCTGGACAGCGAACTGGAGCTGTCGGAGATGCTGCGGGGCGACGCGCCCGGCGAGGAAGAGAAGCAGGCGCGCCTGCAGGCCACGGTGGACAGCTTCGTGGGCCTGGGCGTGATCGAAAACAAGCTGGCAGAGGCCGGGAAGAACGACTTTACCGACGCGGAGCTGGAGACATTGAACCAGACCGCCCGCAGCAAGTACGAGGAGCTTTGGCAGCTGCTCTACCAGCAGATGCAGCAGGGCGACGCTGACGTCTCGGAGGAGAACGTCACGGCCCAGCTGGAGGACATGGGCTACACCTTTGACGCGATCTACGACGAGATCATGCTCCAGACCCGGCAGAACCGGGCCATCGAGCTGTTCTGCCAGGATGTGGTGCTGACCCAGGCCCAGGTGGACGCCTACTACGAGGAGCAGTTCGTCGCCCCGGACCGTGAAGACTACGAGAACGACATCGACCGCTACGATCAGGAGATCCTGATGAACAACAACGAGGCGTTCTTCACCCCCGAGGGCTACCGCTACATCCGCCAGATCGTGCTGGATTTCCCCCAGGAGGCGCTGGACGCCACCGCCAGCGATAAGGTGCGCTTCAACCGCGCCGCCCAGGCGATGACCGTCGCGCTGCAAAGGCTGACCCTGGCCGCCACCGAAGCCAGCGACTGGAGCGACGAACTGGCCGCCGCCAAGGCCGCCTACGACGAGGCCGCCAAGGCCCTCGAGGACGCCAGGAGCGACTACATTGACGCGCTTGAGGCGGCGACCCTGCCGCTGGTGCGGGACAAGGTGGACGAGATCGAAACCCAGTTCGCCGCGGGCATCGATTTCAAGACGCTGGTGAGCCGTTTCAGCACCGACCGGACCGAGCGCAACGTCTCCGGCGACGGCTACCCCTTCCACCCGGATTCCAAGCAGTGGCCCGAGGCTTTCCGCGCCGCCGCCGCGGCGCTGGAAAAGCCGGGGGACATCTCCGGTCCGGTGGTCACCGAGCAGGGCGTGCACATCATCTGCTACGATGCCGACGCGCCTGCGGGGGCCCATGTGCTGACAGAGGACGAGCGCAACCTGCTCAACGCCGCCGCGCTGCGCTATTACCAGCTGGAAAAGCTGAACGGGATGATCGAGGAATGGGAAAAGGATTACGACATCGAAACCCATCCGGAGCTGCTCAAGTATTAAACATTCAGGAGGAATGACACGATGAAGAACAGGTTTGTATCGCTGATGGCGCTGCTGATGGCGGCCCTGCTGGCCCTGACGGCCATGGCGGGCTGCGCGCTGGCCGAGGAAGTGCAGACGACGGAGCTGGTCGGCGAAGCGCCGGCGGATGGAGCCGAAGCGGCCCCCGCCGCTGAGGAGGCACCGGCTGAGGAAGCCCCCGCGGCGGACGCGGACGAGGGCGTTCCGGCGGCGGAGCTGGCGGCCGGCGAGGGCGCGTTCACGCTGTGGAACGCCGATGCCCCGGCGCTGAAGGCGCTGGTGGAGTACGTGGAGGACGTGACGGACGAAGCCTCGCCCAACTACATCCCCCCTGTGGACCGCATCGCCACCTTCGACATGGACGGCACCCTGTGCGCCGAGCTGAACCCCACCTATCTGGAGTACTATCTGCTGGCCAGGCGCATCCTGGCGGACCCCAGCTACCATCCCGACACCGAGATGCTGGAGTTCGGCCGCATGCTGCGCGACCACGCGCTGGATCGCTCCTTCCCCGACGGCATGGACCTGCTGCACGCCAACCACGCGGCCAAGGCCTACGCGGGCATGACCCTGAACGAGTTCGCCGACTTCGTTACCCGCCAGCTGGTGCGGGAGGCCGACGGCTTTGAGAACATGACCTACGCCGAGACCTTCTACCAGCCCATGATCGAGGTGGTGGAGTACCTGCAGGCCAACGGCTTCAAGTGCTACATCGTCAGCGGCAGCGACCGCTTCATCTGCCGCACCTACGTCGAGGGCGTGCTGGAC
>JAZSAA010000386.1:0-7179 GCA_045601625.1 Clostridia bacterium
CCTGGGCTTCAAGCGCAAGCACTTCTTCGACAAGGAAACCACCAACGCCATACGGAAAGGGGATCGATGAGACATGGCAAACCAGCCCAAGGGTTTCAGTGAGTTCATTCGCAAGCGCGTCGTCGCCCTGAAGCGCAAGCCCCAGACCATCGCCCTCATCGCCTTCGTCCTGGCGTTCGTCTACTATTCCCTGAACCTGACGAAGATCTCGGACACCACGGCCTACATCAACCTGCCCGGCATGGGTCTGGCGGGCTTTGCCACCATGCTGTTCTCGATCCTGCTGATGGTGTGCTTCCTGAACGCCTTTCCCCACCGCAAAAAGGTGAATGTGCCGATGCTGGCGCTGATGTTCGTGCTGGTGGCCATCATCATCTATGCCGGCATCTTCTACCAGGGCCGCATCACCGAGGCGCTGACCCGCGAGGTGAACCCCATCACCGTGACCGATGACAAGATCTACATCACCAGGGCCATGAACATGCTGACCGTGCACCGGATCATACTGATCGTCGGCGTGGCGCTGGTGGCGCTGCTGCCGGTGTACTCCAAGGCCCTGAAGAAGATCAACACCAACGTGGACGTGGCCGAGAACGACGAGATGGCGGCCATCGACATCAGCGGGGAGGACGCATAATCGCCCCACCCGGCGACGCGCACTGGCATGGCTCGAAAGCACAAGAATACGCCAAAGGAAACGCCTCAATCGACGGCGGATTACTACAAGCTGAACCTCAAGGCCGTGGACGACCTGGTCACCGCGGACAAGAGCAATTCGCCGAAGGTGAGCGAGGCGGAGCTGCGCAAATACCGCTCCGGCCCGAAGCTGAAGCTGTCCGACACCCTCAAGGCGCTGCTGATCAAGTTCTGGTTCAACGGCGCGACCTGCTTCTTCTTCCTGTGGGGCCTGGGCACCTACCTGCACAGCGGTCTCGACCAGCTGGTGGTGCTGGCGCTGGCCCTGGGGGCGGTGAACGACCTGCTGACCAACAACGTGTTCCGGTTCTACGCCAAAACCCCGGGGGCCAACGACCGGTGGATGATGTTCCCCCAGAAGGCCTTTTACACCCTGCCGCTGAACATCCTCTACGCGGGGGTGCTGCTGTTCCTGGTGGTCACCACCTACAACGTGATCAACATGGCCATCATACGCCTCACCGGCGCGGCGGACACCGTGCCGCTGGGCGTGGGGCCGATACTCTTCGGCGTGTTCACCACAGCCTGGGACATGCTGGTGATCGGGATCAAGCATACGGCGCAGAGCGTCCTGTCGGACGCCAAACGCGCCTCAAAGGGAGTGTAGTCGCCGTGTTTCATGCCATCTACGTCGGCTCGACCTCGGCGTGCTTCGAGCTGGAGAACCAGGCCCCCTTTTATGCCCCTGAGCCCTGGCGGGCGCTGCTGGACGGCGAGGCGGTGAAGGAGGGGCGGGAAAACGTGTTTTCCCTCTTCGGCTTCAGGCCCGGCGAGACCTATCGGGTGACGCTGTGCGTCGGCCCGGACGCCAGCACGATCGAGATCACGACGAAGGACGAGCGCTGCGCCGTCAGCGTGAAGGACTTCGGCGCGAAGGGCGACGGCGTGAGCGTGGATACCGCCGCCATACAGACGGCCATACTGTCCCTTCCGGAAAACGGACGCTTGGTGTTCCCCGCGGGGACCTATCGGACGGGCCCGATCCTGCTGAAGAGCCACATGACCCTGGAGCTCAGCGAAGGCGCGACATTGCTGGGCCTGACGGACAAGGCGGATTACCCGGTGCTGCCGGCTGTCGCGGGGGATTTGAACGGCGGCTCCGGCGTTCACTTCGGCGGATTCGAGGGCCTGCCCCGGGACATGTACGCCGCCCTGATCACCGCCGAGTACGCCACGGACATCGCCATCGTCGGTCCCGGCTGTGTGGACGGCAACGCCCAGAACGGCGACTGGTGGCAGACCTTTGAAGCGGATCCGGTGGCCCGGCCCCGGCTGATGTACCTGAACCGCTGCGACGATGTGAGGGTCCACGGCGTCGCCGCCGCGAACGCCGCCTCCTGGCACCTGCACCCCTACTACTGCCGCGGTGTGCGCTTCTTCGACGTATCCGTCACCGCGCCGAAGGACAGCCCCAACACCGACGCCCTGGACCCGGAGTGCTGCGACGGAGTGGACATCGTGGGCTGCCGCTTTTCGGTGGGGGACGACTGCATCGCCATCAAGTCGGGCAAGCTGGAGCTCTACCGGCTGTGCCCCGCGCCGGCCAGGTTCCACACCATCCGCAACTGCCTGATGTCCTTTGGCCACGGTGCGGTCACGCTGGGCAGCGAGATCTCCGGCGGCATCCACGCGCTGTCGGTCAGCCAGTGCCTGTTCCGGCAGACCGACAGGGGCCTGCGGATCAAGACCCGCCGGGGGCGGGGCAGGAGCTGCGACATCGACGGCATCGCCTTCGACAACATCCGCATGGAGGGGGTGCTGACCCCCATCGTGATGAACATGTGGTACCGCTGCGTGGATCCGGACGGCGATTCCGAATACGTCCAGGGCCGCGCGCCGCTGCCGGTGGACGATCGCACGCCCCGCCTGGGCCGCTTCAGGTTCTCCAATATGGAGTGCGTGGACGCAGAGGTGGCCGCCTGCTACTGCGACGGCCTGCCGGAGCAGCCCATCGAGGAGGTCGCCCTTGAAAACGTGCGCGTCCGGTTTGCCAAGGACGCCCGCCCCGGGGTGCCCTCGATGTTCACCGACGCGCCCGAGCGCTGCCGGCTGGGGCTGTGGTTTGAAAATGTGAAGCGGGTGCGGCTGAAGGACGTCGTCGTCGAAGGACAGGCGGGCGAGACCGTGCTGACCCGTGGGGTCGGGGAAGTCGCCGTCGAGTGACAGACGGTTCACGCCTGCCGTGGCGTCGATGGTCGCGGCGGCCTGCGGACCGTCACTGTGGGGGCGCAAACGCCGCTGCTGCATGCCGCGGAAGCGTGAACCGAACAGAGCGAGTGAAAAACGAGGTGCAGCGCCATGTATGAGGCCATTGATCGCTACGTATACAGCCTGATCGAGCAATCGTCCCCCGAGCGCACCGCCTGGAACATCGAACGGGTGCGGGACGGGGTGCCCACCAACTGGAATTATATCGACGGCTGCATGCTCACCGCGCTGCTGGCGATGGCCGACATCTCCGGCGACGAACGCTACTTCGAATTCGTCCGGGGCTTCATTGACGCCTTCGTGAGCGAGGACGGCTCGATCCGCACCTTCCGCCCGGAACGGCGCACCCTGGACGACATCAACGAGGGCCGGGTGCTGTTCCCGCTGTACGACCGCACCGGGCTGGAGAAGTACCGCCTCGCGGCCGACGTGTTGAAGCGGGCGCTGGACGACCAGCCCCGCACCGCCGAGGGCAGCTTCTGGCACAAGCAGATCTATCCCAACCAGGTCTGGCTGGACGGCATCTATATGGCCATGCCCTTCCTGGCCATGTACGAAAAGCACTTCGGTGGCGGGGACTATACCGACGTACTGCGCCAGGTCAAAACCGTCCGCGACCGCATGCGTGACGGCGTGACCGGCCTGTACTACCACGGCTACGATGCCAGCCGCAGCGCCTTCTGGGCCGACAGGGAAACCGGGCTCTCACAAAACTTCTGGCTGCGCAGCATCGGCTGGTTCGCGGTGGCCCTGGCAGACCTCTACGAGCTGCTGCCCGAAGACGAGGGCCGGGATATGGTGAAGGACATCCTTTCCGACCTGGCGGTCCACGTCTGGAACTACCGCGATCCCGAGACGGCGATGTACTACCAGGTACCGAACAAGCCCGGCGAGGCGGGCAACTACCTGGAATCCAGCGGCAGCGCCATGCTGGCCTACGCCATGCTGAAGGGTGCACGGCTGGGGGCGCTGGAGCCGGCTTGGGCCGATCGGGGCCAGACCACCTTCGACGGCATCGGCAGGCGCTACATGTCCTTTGAGAACGGGGAGCTGCACCTGGGCGGCATATGCCTGGTGGCGGGCCTTGGCCCGGAGGACAACCGGCGGCGGGACGGCAGCTATGCCTATTACATCTCCGAGCCGGTGGTGCAAAACGACGCCAAGGGCGTCGCGCCCTTCGTGCTGTGCTATACCGAGGTCAAGCGCCGCCGGTCCGACTGATGGCGGAAACGAACGAATACACTCAAGGAGGCAGTGATATGGCGTATCTGACGCTGAAGAACATCAACAAGATTTACCCGAATGGCTATCACGCAGTGCACAATTTCAATCTGGAGATTGAAAAGGGTGAATTTGTCGTGTTCGTTGGGCCTTCGGGCTGTGGCAAGTCGACCACCCTGCGCATGATTGCCGGCCTTGAGGATATATCCAACGGCGAATTCCTGATCAACGGGGTACGCGCCAACGAGATGGGCCCCCGTGAGCGGGAGGTCGCCATGGTGTTTCAGAGTTACGCCCTGTACCCCCAGATGACCGTTTTCGACAACATCGCCTTTGGGCTGACGCTCCAGGGCGTGGACGAGGAGATCATCGAAAAACGGGTGCAGAAGACGGCGAAGATCCTCGGCCTGACCGACTACCTGGACCGCCTGCCCCGGGCGTTGTCCGGCGGCCAGCGCCAGCGCGTGGCCATCGGTCGGGCCATCATTCGCAAGGTGGGCATCTTCCTGATGGACGAGCCGCTTTCCAACCTGGACGCCAAGCAGCGCGTGACCATGCGCTACGAGATCGCCCAGATCCACCAGGAGACCGGCGCGACCACCATCTACGTCACCCACGACCAGACCGAGGCCATGACCCTGGCCGACCGCATCGTGGTGATGAAGGACGGCTACGTCCAGCAGATCGGCACCCCCTACGAGTTGTACCACAAGCCGGCCAACGTGTTCGTGGCGGGCTTCATCGGCGAGCCGCCGATGAACTTCGTGCGGGATACCGTGAAGAACGGCTGCATCAGGATGGGCGACAACATCCTCGACCTGCGCGCCAAGTATCCGGACATCGCCAAATACGAGGACAGGGAGATTGTGTTTGGCTTCCGCCCCGAGGCCATCAAGCTGGGCGAGGTCGAAGGCGCCTGCGTGGTGAAGTGCCGGGTTGAACTGACCGAGATGCTGGGCGACAACACCAATGTGTACATCACCGCCGGCGACAGGCAGGCCATATTGAAGGTCGATTCCCACGACACCCCCGAAACCGACGTGGACATCACCTTCTCCATACCGTTGGAGGACGTGTACCTGTTCGACGCGGAGACGGAGAATGTGATCGTATAAAGGATGAATAGGATGTCTGCAGGGGCGCCGTTGGGGCGCCCGCCCGAGTGCGAATCGTATCGATTGCCCCGGCGGGCGGCGCAACGGCGTCCCTGTATTTTTCACAGAAAGGAAAGAACACTATGAACATCGGCATTCGCCTGCACGATACCGCGCCGGGGTCGCTGGAGGAGCGCCTCGGCTTCGCAAGGGCTCAGGGCTTTTCCTGCGCCCACCTGGCCCTGTCCAAGGTGGTTGACGGCTTTAAAATGGACGACGCCCCGGACCGCCTGGACGGCGACATGGCCGGGCGGGTGAAGCGCGCCTTTGCGGAAAACAAACTGGAATGCGCGGTGCTGGGCTGCTACCTGAAGCTGGCCACCACCGACGGGGAGGCGCTGGCACGGACGCAGGCCGTCTACCGCGCCCACCTGCGCTTTGCCCGGATGATGGGCGCGGGGGTGGTGGGCACCGAGACGCCCCTGGCCCCCGGCGTGAAGCTGGACAGCGACGGCCCGGAGGCGCTGGAGCTGTTCATCCGCTGTGTCGAGCCGCTGGCGCGCTGCGCGGAGGAGGAGGGCGCGATCCTGGCCATCGAGCCCGTGGCCTGCCACGTCGTCAACACGCCCCTGCGCATGGAGCAGGTGCTGGACGCGTTGAAATCGGACCATGTGCGGGTGATCCTGGACGCCGTGAACCTGTTGACCCGGGACAACCATACAGATGCCGACGCCATCGTCGAAGAGGCCATCCGCCGCTTCGGGGACCGGGTTTCCGTGCTGCACATGAAGGACTACACCGTCGATCCCGACGCATACATGACAAAGGCCTGCGCCTGCGGCACGGGCCTGATGCATTACGACCGGCTGCTGAAATTTGCAGGGGAAAAGAATCTTCCGATGACCCTGGAGAACACCGCGCCGGAGAATGCCGAGGCGGCGCGGCGGCTGCTGGAGGAAAGGGCGGGTGAGCTGGCATGAAATATGTGATCGCGTTGGACGGCAGCGGCGACTTCGCGTCCCTCCAGGCCGGGGTGGACGCCGCCGCGCCGGGGGATGAGATAATCATAAGGCCCGGGACCTACCGGGAACGGGTGGTGGTCCACCGGGACGGGCTGCACATCGTCGGCGAGGACGGCGCGGTGCTGACCGGCTCGGGATGCGCGAAGGACACCTATCCCGACGGCCGGGAGAAGGGCACCTTCCTGTCCGCCACGCTGCTGGTGCTGGGCAGCGGCGTCACCGTGGAGAACCTTACCGTGCGCAACGACGCCGGGGACGGCCGGAAGGTGGGACAGGCCGTGGCGGTCTACGCGGCGGGGGACCGGGGTCTGTGGAAGGACTGCCGGTTTATCGCCCATCAGGACACGCTGTTCTGCGGGCCGGTGATGCAAAAGGTGCTGGACGCGGTCGCGCCCCGGATCATGGATGGCGTGAGCTGCGTGCCCTCGACGGGGGACTGCCCGCCTACCCACGAACGCCAGTGCTTCGTGAACTGTTATATCCAGGGGGATGTGGACTTCATATTCGGGCCTTACCGCTGCTGGTTTGAGGGCTGCACGCTGTTCATGAACCGGCGGGGCGGCTGGTACACGGCGGCGAACACCCCCGAGGCCCAGCCCTGGGGGCTGGTGTTCCACCGCTGCCGTCTGACGGGCGAATGCGAAGCCGGCGCGGGCAGCCTGGGCCGCCCCTGGCGCGCCTGGGCCCGGACGCTGTCCCTGGCCTGCGACATGGACGAGCACGTCAACCCCGCCGGCTCCGAGGACTGGCGGAACTGGGACGGCGTGCGCCCGACCACCCGCCGCTGCGGCGAGTGGGCCACCACCGGCGCGCGCGCCCACCTCTCCACCCGCCACCCCGGCCAGGCGATCCTGAGCGACGAAGAAGCCGCGAGAGTGACGCCGGAGGCGGTATTGGACGGGTGGATGCCATTTTAGGTGGAAGGGACGGCAAATTCT
>JAZSAA010000387.1:0-5149 GCA_045601625.1 Clostridia bacterium
GGGGTCAGGTAGAAGCCGGTAAATATGTCGCGGAAGGCCGTCGCATCCTTCGCCAAGCCGTCCAGCGCGTACAGGAAGCCCAGCCCGCCGTTTACGAACATCAGCGCCGTGGCGATGACGGTGGCGGCGCGGCTGCGGGTCAGCTCCCAGCAAAAGATCACAAAACCCGTGTAGACCAGCGCCATCATCAGCGTGCCGGTGGCGACGAAGGCCGGGGCCAGGCCGCTGCCGAACAGCAGCATCGTGGTGACCATGCTGTCGCCCAGGAAGGGGTAGCCCAGCAGCGCGCCAGGCAGCAGCGAGTAATCCGGGGGATAGGCCGCGCCCCGCAGGCTGGTGGCGATGCCCAGGTGCAGGCACAGGTCGCCGTAGGTGGACTGGCCCACGTGCAGCGCGCCGTTCACGTTCCGCAGGACGTGGGTGTACTGGAGGTAACCCCCGAGGAGGACCAGCGGAACCACCAGCGCCAGCGGCAGCCACAGGGGCATGTCGGTGAACCGGCGCTGCCGGGGAACCTTCCGGCCTTTGAAGGCGCACGCGCCCGCCAGGAGCGCCGCCGAGGCCAGGCCCAGCAGCTGGGCGGCCCGGTCGAAGCGCAGGGCGAAGGCGAACAGCGTGGGCAGCCACATCATCAGCACCAGCCCCGCGCACAGGCCCAGCCACAGCCGCACGAGGCCGTCCCTGCGGGGCAGCAGGGCGTCCATCGTGACACAGCCGCACAGCAGGAACCCCGCGAGTATCAAATAACCGATCATTGGCACCTCCGGAAAAAGCAACGCTTGTATCCCTGCCATTATAGCACTTTGGGCGGGGAACTGTAAAGCGCCGACATCTGTCGCGGCGCCGCTTCCTCTGTAAAACAGGCCCTTGCAATGGGCGGGGGGTTGCCTGTATAATAGAAGCGGGAACGCCGATAGGGGAACAGACGATGCGCCGGAGGACGTGGTCGACGGCATGCTCCGCCGCCTGGAGCCGCCCGAGCGCTTCGAGGTCCAGGCGGTGTAATGGCGCTGCGCATTGGCGCGGCGGAGGAATCGAGCAGGAGGCAGGGTGCGAAAATGGCGGACAGGAACATGGCCATGGCCCGGCGGATCGCCGCGGAGGTGGCCCGGGCCGGGGGCAGGACCTACTTCGTGGGCGGATATGTCCGGGACCGGCTGCTGGGCCGGGAGAACAAGGACGTCGACATCGAGGTGCACGGCGTGACGGTGGGCGCGCTGGAGGCGATATTGAAGGGCTTCGGCGAGATGACCACCATGGGGGCCAGCTTCGGCATCATGGGCCTGCGGCACTACGACATCGACATCGCCATGCCCCGTTCCGAGAAGGCCACGGGCCGGGGACACAGGGATTTCGAGGTATTCGTGGACCCCTTCATCGGCGAGGAGAAGGCGGCCATGCGCCGGGACTTCACGATGAACGCCCTGATGCAGGACGTGCTGACCGGGGAGATCCTGGATTTCTTCGGCGGCCAGGCGGACCTCGCGGCGGGGCGCATCCGCCACGTCAACGACGCGACCTACGCCGAGGACCCGCTGCGGGTGTTCCGCGCGGCCCAGTTCGCCGCCCGCTTCGGCTTCGAGGTGGCCGGGGAGACCACGGCGATCTCCGCCACGATGGACGTGGCGGCCCTGCCGCGGGAGCGGGTGATGGGGGAGCTGGAAAAGGCGCTGATGAAGGCGGCGCGGCCCTCGATCTTCTTCGTGGAATTGAAGAAGATGGACCGGCTGGGGCACTGGTTCGGCGCGCTGGACGCCCTGCCGGAGGAAGCGTGGCGTCGGGCCATGGCGCGGCTGGACGCAGCGGCGGCCCTTCGCCGGGAGGCGCGGCGTCCGGCGGACTTCATGCTGGCCGCCGCCAGCGCCGGGCTCGGTGCGCCCGGGGCGCGACGCTTTGTCAACCGGCTCACCAACGCGGTGGAGGCGACGCGCTATGTGCTGGACATGGCCCGGCACCTGGGCGAGCTGGAGGGCTTCCTTGAAAACGACCCCGGCGAGGCAGGCTGGATGGCCCTGTTCGACGCCTCGGTCTGCCCGGAGGACCTGATCCTGCTGGCCAGGGCAGCCCATACCGGCGCGGCGGACGACTGGCCGCAGACCGAGGCGCGCCTTCGCGGCCTGTACGCGCTGTACCGCGCGCGGATGGACCGGCCCTGCGTGATGGGCCGGGACCTGGTGGAGGCCGGCGTGCAACCGGGGCCGGCGATGGGCCGGGCGCTGAAGTACGCCCACGGCCTGCGGCTCGCGGGGGCGGACAAGGCGGCGCAGCTGCAAGATACGCTGGAATGGCTCGCCGGAGGGGAGAATGCCGATGATTGACGTCACATTGCTGGGCACGGCGGCGCTGATGCCGATTCCGGACCGGGCCCTGACCGCGGCGACGCTGACCTGCGGGGGGCGCACGATACTGTTCGACTGCGGCGAGGGCACCCAGACCGCGGCCCGGCGGGCGGGCGTGAGCCTGATGAAGGCGGACGTAATCGCGCTGACCCACTACCACGGCGACCACATCTTCGGCCTGCCGGGGCTGATGCAGACCATGGAGGTGCTCGGGCGGACCCAGCCGCTGACCCTCGTGGGCCCCGGGGGCCTGCACGAGGCGATGCGGCCCATATTGGAGCTTGTGGGCCATACGGGCTACCCGGTGCGGCTGGCGGAGCTGCCGCAGGCGGGCGTCGCCCTGGCCGAGCTTGCGCCGGGCTGGCCGGAGCTGGCGCGGCTCATACCGTTTCCCACCCGGCACCGCGTGACCAGCCAGGGCTACTGCTTTACGCTGGGCCGCGCGGGAAGATTCCTGCCCGACCGGGCGAGAACCCTGGGCGTCCCGGTGAACCAATGGGGCCTTTTGCAGCGGGGCCGGGGCGTGCGGGTCGGCGACGCCTACATACAGCCCTCGGAGGTGATGGGCTCGCCGCGAAGGGGGCTGAAGGTGGCCTTCACGGGGGATACCGCCCTGTTCGACGGCCTCGCGGAGGCCGTGGCAGGCGCGGACCTGCTGATCAGCGAGGCAACCTACGGCGAAAACGACCAGGCGCAGCTGGCCCGGGAGCACGGTCACATGACCTTCGCCCAGGCGGCGCGGGTCGCCCGCCGCGCCGGCGTCAAGCGGCTGTGGCTGGCCCACTATTCCCAGATGGTGGAGGACCCCCTGCTGTACCTGCCCGATGCGGTGGCGGTGTTTGAAGGCGCGGTCTGCGGCGAGGACGGCCTGTCTGTCACGCTGCGGTTTCAAGACTGAGAAATTTGCTTTGACGTGGAGGAGGCGCACATGAAGAGACATTTGAGCCTGTGGCTGGTTTTGGTCCTGTTGATCGGCGGGCTTATCCCCGGTGTTTTCGCCCGGGCCGAGTCTGCCGACGATTTCTGCGGCATCTGGGTGGCCGACGGCGTCGTCGCGGAGATCCGGCGCGAGGGTGGGGACGAGGGGTACGGCTGCCGGGTCGTGTTTTCTGACGGCGACACCGACAGCGACGTCTGGGATTACAGCGGGTGCTGGTACGACGCGGAGGAAAAATGCCTGCAGTGCATGAACGTCACCCGCACCCACCAGCACTTCGACAAGACCTGGCAGCGGCTGGAGGAGACCGACTGGTCGCTGAACGACATGGATTTTGCCAGCTGCCAGCTGACGGAAACCGGCCTGCGCTTCAGCTGCGACGACCGGGGAACGTCGGTGGATTTCGTTCGCCGGGACGCGGACGCGGCGGGGGCACGAGGCGCGGCCCTGGCGTTTGTGGGCCTGTGGGACGGGGAAGGCGCGGCACTGAAGGTGGAGGACTGCGGCGTGGCGTACCTCTTCACCGTCACCGCCCACGCGGACGCCGACACCGATTACAGCTGGACCTATACCTGCCGCTACGATCCCGCGGAGGGGTGCATGGCGTCGGTGGAGGTCTCGCCCCGCAGGGTCATCACCAGCATGCCGGACGGGGGAAGCGTCGAGGAGGAGGTGGGGTACAGCCCCAGCGAAGCCCGCTTTACCCTCGGGGACGAGGACGTGCTGCTGTGGAGCGACGTGACCGACGGCGACGGCGGGGACATGGCGTTCCGCCGGGCCGGCGACTGACGCCCGGCCCCGTCCATAGGGATGCCCGCAGCCATAATAATATTGCATTTACATTTGCCCTGTGCTATAATTCCCCCCAGGGGGGGATGCCCACCCTGGGCGGGCGTCCCATAATAAACGGAGAACAAATTTGGAGGCGATGAATCATGAGCGCATTGACTGACCTGATCTTTGCCGGCTCCAACGCGGTTGCCGGCCTGACGGAAGGCGCGGTGAACGCCGCGATCGAAAAATACGGCGCGGACAAAAAGATAGCCTTCCCGGATACCGCCTATTTCTTCCCGACCATCTACGCCGCCACCGGCGTGAAGGTGGCCACCCTGGGCGACCTGCCCGCCTGCGTGGGCGTGCTGAAGAGCCTGAACACCAACAAGCCGGAGCTGGGCGACGCGCTGAACGCGGGCCTGGCCACCGCCGTGGGCGCGGAGATCCTCGAGGGCCTGAAGTACGTCGAGGGCGGCGATCCCTACGCCAACGAATCCGGCATCGGCTTCGTGCCCGACCCGGTCATCCGCTCCCTGGGCGTGCCGCTGGTCACTGGCGATATCCCCGGCGTGGCCGTGGTGCTGGGCAAGGCGGACGATCCCGCAGACGTGGCGAAGGTGGTCAAGGACTACCAGTCCAAAGGCATCATGTCCTTCCTGATTGGCGACGTCATCGAGCAGTGCGCCGAGGCCGGCGTGAAGCTGGGTCTGGAGTTCCGCGTGGTGCCCTTGGGCCACGACGTGACCGCCGTGATCCACGTGGTCACCGTGGCCGTGCGCGCGGCACTGATCTTCGGTTCCCACAATCCTGGCGACCTGCCCGGACTGCTGAACTACACCAAGGAGCGCGTGCCCGCCTTCGTGAACACCTTCGGCCCGCTGAACGAGGTGGTCGTCTCCGCCGGCGCGGGAGCCATCGCCCTGGGCTTCCCGGTGGTGGTGGACCAGGACATCGGCGACCTCGCGGTGCCCGGCGCGCTGGAGGCTGTTACCGACCACGACGAGACCGTCAAGCGCTCCCTGGAGCTGCGGAACATCAAGATCAAGGTCACCGAGCTGCCCATCCCCGTGGCCTTCGCCTCGGCCTTTGAGGGCGAGAT
>JAZSAA010000388.1:0-3817 GCA_045601625.1 Clostridia bacterium
GGCGGCGCGTACTACATCGCCATGCCGAAGATGTACAAGGTGAACCTGACCGGCCGGCTGCGCCCCTTCGTGACTGCGAAGGACGTGAGCCTGGAGATATTGCGCATACTGTCCGTCAAGGGCGGCGTGGGGGCCATCATCGAGTGGGGCGGCGAGGGCGTCAGGACCCTGTCCGTGCCCGAGCGCGCCACCATCACCAACATGGGTACCGAGCTGGGCGCGACCACGTCCATCTTCCCCTCCGACGAGATCACCCGGGCGTGTCTCAGGGCCGAGGGTCGGGAGGACGCCTGGCGCGAGCTGTCCAGCGACCCGGACGCGGTGTACGATCGCGTCATCGACATCGACCTGTCCGCCCTCGAGCCGCTGATCGCCTGCCCCCACAGCCCCGACAACGTGGTGAAGGTCTCCAGCCTGAAGGGCACGAAGGTGGACCAGGTGTGCATCGGCTCCTGCACCAACTCCAGTTTGATGGACATGCTGAAGGTAGCGGCATTGCTGAAGGGCAGGACCATCTGTCCCTCGGTGAGCCTCTCGATCAGCCCCGGCAGCCGCCAGGTGCTTTCGATGCTCTCTCAGCGCGGCGCGCTGACCGACATCCTCTCAAGCGGCGCCCGGGTGCTGGAGTGCGCCTGCGGGCCGTGCATCGGCATGGGCTTCAGCCCCAACAGCGCCGGCGTCTCGCTGCGCACCTTCAACCGCAACTTCCTGGGCCGCAGCGGCACCGCCGACGCGGGCGTTTACCTGGTTTCTCCGGAGACCGCCGTGGCCGCTGCGCTGACCGGCGAGATCACCGACCCGCGGCTGCTGGGCGAAATGCCCGCCATCGAGATGCCCGCCGACTTCCGGCTGGACGACTCCGGCGTGCTGATGCCGGCTTCGCCGGAGGAGGCGAAGGACGTGGAAGTGGTGCGCGGCCCCAACATCAAACCCTTCCCGGAGTGCAGGCCCGTGGGCGACGCCATCGAGGCCCAGCTGACGCTGAAGGTGGGGGACAACATCACCACCGACCACATCATGCCCGCCGGGGCGAAGATCCTGCCTTACCGCAGCAACATCCCCCACCTGTCCCAGTACTGCTTCGGCGTCTGCGACCCGACCTTCCCCGAGCGGGCGAAGGCGGCGGGGGAGAGCATCGTCGTGGGCGGCGACAACTACGGCCAGGGCTCGTCCCGGGAGCACGCCGCGCTGGTGCCGCTGTACCTGGGCGTTCGGGCCGTGATCGCCAGGAGCTTCGCCCGCATTCATGTGGCGAACCTGATCAACGCCGGCATACTCCCGCTGACCTTCAAAAACCCGGCGGATTACGACGAAGTCAGCCAGGGCGACCAGCTGGCCCTGCGGGATATTCACGCCGGCATGGACAAAGGCTGCATTGCGCTCACCGACCTCACCACCGGCAGGACCTACGAACTCGCCTGCAACTTCACCGAACGGCAGAAGAACATGCTGAAGGCGGGGGGATTGCTGGCGTATACGGCGAAAGGCTGAGTTGTCGGGGAGACGCCCCCCCCCGGCGCTACGCGCCACCTCCCCTTTCAGGGGAGGCTTTTGGAGCCATAGCGCCAGTGGATAGCCTCCCCTGAAAGGGGATATGGCCCCGCTGCAGGCGGGGCCGGAGGGGTTCCGTATGAAACGCGTCAGCCTGACAAATCGATATTCACAACTGACAACACAGGAGGCAACCACCATGAACACCTACATCGACACCGCCGTCGCCCAGTTCCGCACCCTTCTCGAGGAGCAGCTGGCGCGGACGGGGCGCATGGAGAACGCGGCCCCGGCGAAGGACTTCACTGCCCTGCCGGTGGTCACCATCGGCGTGATCGACGGCGACGGCATCGGCCCGATCATCTCGAAGCAGAGTTCAAGGGTGCTGGAGGCGCTGCTCAAGGACGAAATCGCCGCCGGCAGCATCGTATTGAAACCCATCGAGGGCCTGACCATCGAGAACCGCCTGGCGAAGGGGGAGGCCGTGCCGAAGGACGTGCTGGCCGAGGTCAAAAAATGCGACGTGCTGCTGAAGGGCCCCACCGAGACCCCCAAGGGCGGCACCATGGAGAGCGCCAACGTCACCCTGCGCCGGGAGCTGGACCTGTACGCCAACGTGCGCCCGGTGTCCGTGCCCGACGAGGGCATCGACTGGATCTTCTTCCGCGAAAACACCGAGGGCGAGTACGTGTTGGGCAGCCGGGGCGTGGAGATCCCCGGCAAGCTGTGCATGGACTTCAAGGTGACCACGCTGCCGGGCACGAAGCGCATCGCCCGGGCGGCCTTCGAGTACGCGAAGAACAACGGCAAGAAGAGCGTCGCCATCGTCACCAAGGCCAACATCATGAAGAAGACCGACGGCCGCTTCTCCGAGATCTGCCACGAGGTGGCGGCGGAGTATCCCGGCATCGAGGCTGAGGACTGGTACATCGACATCATGACCGCCAAGCTGGTGGACACCCGGGTGCGCAGCCGCTTCCAGGTGTTCCTGCTGCCGAACCTCTACGGCGACATCATCACCGACGAAGCCGCCCAGCTGCAGGGCGGCGTGGGCACCGCGGGCAGCGCCAACCTGGGCGACCAGTACGCCATGTTCGAGGCCATCCACGGCTCCGCGCCGCGGATGATCGAGACGGGCCGGGGCGACTACGCCAATCCGTCGTCGCTGCTGCGGGCAGCGTCCATGCTGCTTCGGCACATCGCCCGCACCGACAAGGCCGCCGTGCTCGACGCCGCGCTGGACGCTGTGCCCCACGACGGCGACACCGCGAAGGGCTTCGCGGACCGGCTGATCGCGGAGATCGAGAAGCGGTAAGGGTTATTATTTTACCGGACGGAAACGAGGATTCTTCGACTGCGGGTGCGCCTCCCCTCGGAATGACGACGAAGCAAATCGTGTCATCCTGAGCGGAGCGGAAGCGGAGTCGAAGGATCTTTTTTATCAGCATTCATTTTTTTACCAGATAAGCGTTTTTTTATTTGCAAACGGGCATAATAACTGTTATAATCATCACTGTAACCGTGCGAAGGGCGGGCACTCATCCCGCCACGCGGAAAGGAAGTGCAACGATATGGCAAAGAAGAATGTCGATACGCCTGTCACTACCGTCGAGACGCTGGAGGCGAAGCTGGCCGTGATGCGCGCCGCGCAGCGGGAATACGGCAAGTTCAGCCAGGAGGATGTGGACCGCATCTCCCGCGCCGCCGCCATGGCCGCCAACAAGGCCCGAATCCCGCTGGCGAAGATGGCCGTCGAGGAGACGGGCATGGGCGTGGTTGAGGACAAGGTCATCAAGAACCACTACGCGGCGGAATACATCTACAACACCTACCGCAATACGAAGACCTGCGGCGTCATCGAGGAGGACCCGGCCTTCGGCATCAGGAAGATCGCCGAACCCATCGGCCTGGTGGCGGCGGTCATTCCCACCACCAACCCCACCTCCACGGCCATCTTCAAGACGCTGATCTGCCTGAAGACCCGCAACGCCATCATCATCAGCCCCCCTCCCCGGGCCAAGAAGTCCACCATCGAGGCCGCCCGCATCGTCTACGAGGCGGCGGTGGCCGCCGGAGCGCCGAAGGACATCATCGGCTGGATCGACGAGCCCTCGCTGGACCTGACCAACCTGGTGATGAAGGAGGCCGACATCATCCTCGCCACCGGCGGCCCCGGCATGGTCCGCGCGGCCTATTCCTCGGGCAAGCCGGCCCTGGGCGTGGGCGCGGGCAACGTGCCCGCCATCATCGACAGCAGCGCCGACATCCTGCTGGCGGTGAACTCCATCATCCACTCCAAGACCTTCGACAACGGCATGATCTGCGC
>JAZSAA010000389.1:0-2638 GCA_045601625.1 Clostridia bacterium
GAGCGCGCGCTGCCGAGGGTGGAGGACGGCCTGAAGCCGGTGCAGCGGCGCATACTGTTCACCATGCACGAGCTGGGCAACACCCCGGACAAGCCCCACCGCAAGTGCGCCCGCATCGTGGGCGACTGCCTGGGCAAATACCATCCCCACGGCGACAGCTCGGTCTACGACGCGCTGGCCCGCATGGCCCAGCCCTTCGTGATGCGCACGATGCTGGTGGACGGCCACGGCAACTTCGGCTCCATCGACGGCGACAGCCCCGCCGCGATGCGTTACACCGAGGCCCGCATGACCGAGGCCGCCATGGCCATGCTCCGGGACATTGAGAAGGACACGGTGGGCTTCCACCTGAACTTCGACGACACCCAGAAGGAGCCGGACCTGCTGCCCGCCCGCTTCCCGAACCTGCTGGTTAACGGCGCCAACGGCATCGCCGTGGGCCTGGCCACGTCCATACCGCCCCACAACCTCGGGGAGGCCATCGACGCGGTGGTGGCCCAGATCGACAAACCGAAGATCACCACGGCGGAGCTGATGCAGATCATGCCCGCCCCGGATTTCCCCACCGGCGGCGTGCTGGCGAAGGACGGAGAGCTTGTGCAGGCCTACGAGACCGGCCGGGGCAAGCTGAAGGTGCGGGCGAAGGTGCACATCGAGGACGGCACGGCGGGCCGAAAGCTGATCGTGGTGGACGAGGTGCCCTACCAGGTAAACAAGGCGGCCATGCTGGAGAAGGTGCTGCGGGTCAGCGAGGAGAAGAAGGGCATCTTCTCCGGCATCTACGACATCCGCGACGAATCCGACCGCATGGGCATGCGCGCCGTGGTGGAGGTCAAAAAGGACGCCGACCCGGAAAAGATACTGAACGCGCTGTATAAATATACGGACTTCCAGACCACGTTTGGCGTGAACATGGTGGCCATCGCCGAGGGCAAGCCCCGGCAGATGGGCATCAGGCAGATGATCGGCTATTACATCAACCACCAGAAGGACGTGGTCACCCGGCGCACGAAGTACGAGCTGCAGCAGGCCGAGGCCCGGGCCCACATCCTGGAGGGCCTGATCATCGCCGTGGACAACCTGGACGAGGTCATCCGGCTCATCCGCAGCAGCAAGACCCCCAAGGAGGCACGGGACAGGCTGATGCAGCGCTTCGACCTGACCCAGATCCAGGCCCAGGCGATCCTGGACATGCGCCTGCAGCGGCTGACCAACCTGGAGGTGCTGTCCCTCCGCAGGGAATACGAGGACCTGGTGAAGCTGATCGCGAGCCTGAAGGCCATCCTCGGCAGCGAGCGCAAGCTGTTGAACGTCATCAAGAAGGAGCTGGAGGAGGTTCGGGCCAAGTTCGCCGACCCCCGCCGCACCCAGCTGGTGGACTCCTTCGAGGAGATCGTCATCGAGGAGGAGAAGCCCGTCGCCGAAGAGACGGTGGTGGTGCTGACCCAGGCCGGCTTCGTCAAGCGCATGGCCCCGAAGCTGTTCGACAAGGCCGTGGCGAACGGCGAGTTTACCGACCCGCCCCGCCAGGCCATCCGCACGATGACCGACGCGAAGCTGTTGTTCTTTACCGATGTGGGCAACGCCTACATCCTGACGGCGGAGAAGATCGCCGAAGCCTCCAAGGCAAAAGACCGCGGTCTGCCCCTGGGCGGCGTGCTGGCGGGACTGGAAACCGACGAGAGTCTGGTTTCGCTGATCGAGGCGGGGGACTGGTCTGGCGAGCTGATGTTCGTGACCCGATTGGGCCTGACCAAGCGCACAGCGCTGGGCGAGTACAACGTGCGCAAGTCGAAATTCGCCGCGCTGAACCTGAAAAACGGAGACCGACTGATGTCGGTTTTGCGCCCGGACGACTGCGAGAGCGTGCTGCTGCTCACCCGCGGCGGCATGGCCATCCACTACGCGGTGGAGGAGGTCTCGGTGATTGGCCGCACCGCCGCGGGTGTCAAGGCCGTGACGCTTACCGCCGGGGACGAGGTGGCCTTCGCCTTCGTCCACAACAGCGAGGGCGAGGTCGTGATGATCACCGACATGGGCTATATGAAGCGTTGCCTGCTGATCGACTTCGACCGCCAGGCCCGGGGCGGCAAGGGCGTAAAGGCGTTCAACCTGCTCAAGAACGGCTCCAACGGCACGGCCATCGCCGGGGCGCTGGTGGTCACCGAGCCCTTCCGCTTCAACATCGTTCAGAAGAACGGAACCGTAACTCCCTGCGTCACCGAGGACGTGGCCATCGAACCGAGGTCCGGCCGCGGCCAACCCTACGTGGTGGTGGTGATGGACGACGTTGTGACTGAGCTGGTGCGGGCTTAGGGCGTGTCCCAATATTTGCCGTGCCGCATTTGGCTGGAAACTCCGTTGCAGTTAAGGCGTCTTTGTCTGCATTTCTGCGATGATCTCCCTAGACTCAGTTAGCTACGCTTGAGCCGAAACAAGTCGATTTCTGTAGACTAATATGGTACCGTTGATGTAAAATAAACACAGCGCTGCGACGCTGTGTTTATTTTTATCGTTCAGTCGTTAATATTCTGATTTGTCGCGGGCGACAAATCAGAATTCAGTATTTAGTATTTAGCATTTAGTGGTTAGTGGAGGAGGAAATCCTTGCGGATTTCTTTTGATTCAAAGAATCGAG
>JAZSAA010000390.1:0-3134 GCA_045601625.1 Clostridia bacterium
GCTGATCCACCGCGTCGGCGGCATGCTGCCCACGTCGCTGGAGGTCGTTGAAAAGACGAAGAAGATACTGGAGGAAGTGCGATGAAACCTGTATTTACCGTTACAAAAGGCATGCTGCCCGTCAGCACCAGCTATTGTCCCGGCTGCACCCACGGCGTCGCACACCGCATCATCATGGAGACGCTGGACGAGATGGGCCTGCTGGGCAAGACCCTCGGCGTAGCCCCCATCGGCTGCTCCGTCGTGGCGCACCAGTTCATGAACGTGGATATGTGCGAGGCCGCCCACGGCCGCGCCCCGGCGGTGGCCTCCGGCATCCGCCGCGTCCACCCCGACAAGGTCGTGTTCACCTACCAGGGCGACGGCGACCTGGCCTCCATCGGCATGGGCGAGATCGTCCACGCCGCGGCGCGGGGCGAGAAGTTCTCCACCTTCTTCATCAACAACGGCATCTACGGCATGACCGGCGGCCAGATGGCCCCCACCACGCTGATCGGCCAGCGCTCCACCACGTCGGTGGACGGCCGCACCCGCGAGCAGGCGGGCATGCCGCTGCGCATCTGCGAGCTGCTGGCGACCCTGGACGGCCCGGCCTACATCGAGCGCGTGTCGCTGGACACCCCGGCCCACATCCGCGCCGCCAAGAAGGCCGTGCGCAAGGCCTTCGAGTACCAGCTGGCCGGCAAGGGCTTCACCTTTGTGGAGCTGCTCTCCACCTGCCCCACCAACTGGGGCCTGACCCCCTACGAGGCCATGAAGCGCATGGGCAGCGAGGTGGCGGCCTACTATCCGCTGGGCGTTTACAAGGACACCGGGAAGGAGGCGGAGTGACATGGCGACCTACAAGCTGTTTTTTGCCGGCTCCGGCGGCCAGGGCGTGCTGACCATGGGTCAGATGCTGACCTACGCGGCCATGTACGCCGATATGAACGCCACGTGGCTGCCCTCCTACGGGCCCGAGATGCGCGGCGGCACCGCCAACTGCACCGTGGTCATCAGCCCCGACAAGCCCGTCAGCTGCCCGCTGATCTACGAGGCGGACGACGTGGTGGTCATGAACCTGCCCTCGCTGATCAAGTTTGAATCGCTGGTCAAGCCCGGCGGGAACCTGTTCATCAACAGCTCGATGATCGAACAGAAGGCGACCCGGGACGACATCAACGTGTTCTACGTTCCGGCCAACGACATCGCCATGAAGCTGGGCAACGCCCGCACGGCCAATGTGGTCATGCTTGGCGCGATGGTCCACGCGGCCCCGGTGGTGCCGGTGCAGATGATCTACAAGATCATGGAGAAGACCTTCTCCGGCCGCAAGGCCCACCTGCTGGACATCAACAAGACGGCCTTCCACGCCTGGGAGAACCGGGAGAAGTAACCGAAGGCGGTCGTACGGAAAGATCCTTCGCTTCGCTCAGGATGACAGGGATGCGTCCCTTTGTCACTGAACGATGTGAAGGATCTTTTCATATGCGCCTGACAGCCGTCAGTCAAATACCACGGTCCAGTTCGGGTCTGCCGCCGCCCGGAAGCACATCTCGATCTGTGCCGGCGTGGTCTTGCCGGTAGCCAGGGCCTCGGGGATCTCGTCGGGACCGAAGAAGCCGCAGCCCAGCGTTTCGATGTTCGGCACAAACTCCCCGGACAGGTATTCGCACAGAACAAAGACCTTGACGATGTTGAAGGGGAAGTGGATCTTGCTCTCGTTGCGCAGGTGATAGTCGTGCAGCGCGATCAGGCGGGTCGCCGCCACGCGCATGCCGGCCTCCTCGAATACCTCCTTGACGGTGTTTTCGCGGACGGTCTGGTCGTAGTCCATCCAGCCGCCGGGCAGCGCCCACTTGCCCTTGCCCTCCCGCACCAGCAGCAGCTTGCCTTCGCGCATGACGGCGGCGCGGGTTTCGATCTTCGCCGTCTGGTAGCCGGTGCCCGCGCAGAACATGCCCCTGACTTTCTCCACGGGCATGTCGACGACGGCCGCGGCCATCTCCGCCGAGATCTCCCGGATGCGCCGGAAGCGTTCGATATCGTACTTGTCCGTGCAATAGGCCAGCGCGCACTGGGAAAGGTTCTGCAGCTCCCTGGCCCACTCCAGCCATTGGTTTTCCTGATTCATGGTCCGGTTCCTCTCTTTGGTAGCTGCACAGAATTATAGACGCCGGCGCGGCGCTTGTCAATGGCCGACCCACGCCTTTCTCCCGCAATCCGCGTTGACACCGGCCGGCGGCTGTGATAATATGTATTCAGTTAAGAAGCATAAACGCAAAGGAGCGATATCTATGGTGCATTTCGTAGGCGCGGGCAGCGGCGCGGCGGACCTGATCACCGTGCGGGGGGCGCGACTGCTCTCCGAGGCGGACGTGATCATCTGGGCCGGGTCGCTGGTGAACCCGGAGCTGCTGGACTACGCGAAGAAGGATTGCGAGATACACGACAGCGCGAAGCTGACGCTGGAGCAGGTCGTTGAGATCATCCGGAAGGCCGAGGCGGCGGGGAAGACCACCGTGCGGCTGCACACCGGCGATTCCAGCATCTACGGCGCGGTGCGGGAGCAGTTCGACGCGCTGGAGGCGATGGGCATCGAGTACGACGTCTGCCCCGGCGTCAGCGCCTTCTGCGGCGCGGCGGCGGCGCTGAAGGCCGAGTACACCCTGCCCGACGTGTCCCAGTCTGTCATCATCACCCGGGCGGCCGGGCGCACGCCGGTGCCGGAGCGGGAGAGCATCCGCTCCTTTGCGCAGCACAGGGCCACGATGGTGCTGTTCCTCAGCACATCCCTGGCCACCACCGCCCAACAGGAGCTGATCGAGGGCGGTTATCCCCCCGAGACCCCCGCGGCCATCGTCTACAAGGCCACCTGGCCCGACCAGCGAATCTTTCGCTGCACCGTGGGCACCCTGGGCGAGACGGTCCGCCAGAACGGCCTGAGCAAGACCTCGCTGCTGGTGACCGGCGACTTCCTGGGCCATGAATACGTGCGCTCGAAGCTCTACGATCCCGGCTTCACCACCGAATTCCGGGAGGCCGAGAAGTGAGAGCCGCCGTTTTCGCCTTCACGGAGAGGGGCAAAACGACAGCCCGGCACGTGGCGGGGCTGCTGGACGGCGACATCGCCCTGTATGCCCCGGCGCGGCTGG
>JAZSAA010000391.1:0-8513 GCA_045601625.1 Clostridia bacterium
TAAATACTAGATACTAAATACTCGACGAAGCGACTGAGAGGAGCGAACACCATGGCAAACGAAAAGATCATGAATTTTGCAATCACCGTGGACGACGGCTCGCGCCGCGTCCCGATTTTGAATATGGACGGGGAGGAGATCGGCGCGTTCCGGTTCCACCCGACCGACATCGGCATCATCGTCCGCTACAACCGCATGGCGGAGCAGTTCGACAAGATCACCGAGCCGCTGGAGGGGCTGGACCTGTCTGAGGGCGGGGAGATGGACGTGACCGACCCGAAGCTGACGGCGGCGCTGGGCGAGGCCCAGGGGCGGCTGTACGAGGCGGTGAACAAGCTGTTCGCCAGTGACGGCGCGGCGGAGGCGTTCTTCGGCACCATGCACCCGTTCAGCCCCGTGAACGGCGAGTTCTACGCCACGCAGGTCTTGCAGAAGGTCGGCGCGTTCATCGGCGCGCAGTTCGACACCGAGACCAAGGCGATGTCGAAGAAGGCCAGGAAGTATCTGAAATGATATTTGATCTACCAACCTCCCTTGAAGTCGGCGGCAAATCGTGGGCCATCAACAGCGACTTCCGGGATGTGCTGCGGACGCTGGCGGCGTTCGAGGACCCGGACGTGACCGACGAGGAAAAGGCGTTCATCTGCCTGCACAATACCTATCCCGACCTGGATGACATGCCGAAGGAGGCTTTGCAGGCGGCGTTCGACGCGGCGGTGGCGTTTATCGATCACGGGGCCAGCAGCGAGGGCCCCAGCCCCCGGACGATGGACTGGACCCAGGACGCGCACCTGATCTTCCCGGCGGTGAACCGGGTGGCGGGCTTTGAGGTGCGCGGCGTGGCGTACATGCATTGGTGGACGTTCATGGGGTATTTCATGGAGATCAGGGACACCACCTATGCGACGATCCTCGGGCTGAGAGGGAAGAAGGCCCGGGGGAAGAAGCTGGAGAAGGACGAGAGGGAATTCTGGAACCACAACCGGGGCATCTGCGAGCTGAAGAAGCGGTACACCGAGGAAGAGCTGGCGGAGCAGGAACGGCTGAAGGCGATCTTAGGGTAAGGGAACAGGGAACAGGAATAGCCGGGGCCCTTGTAGCGGCGGCCCCTGGGCCGCCATCGTTCCCCTTGATGATAAGAATATATGGCGGCGCGGGCGCCGCCGCTACAGGGGGTGTGAGGTATGCCGAGCGGAGTAGCGGACGGTGCTCCGCCCCCCGATACCTCCCGGCGAGTTGGCGCAGAGCAGTCGCGTATCATCATTGAAAGGGGGTGCCTTGTTGGCTAAGGCGATAATTTCAAAAGCGGCAATGACCATTACAGTGCCATGTTGGTTGCAATGCCTCCTGATGAGGCTGCGCAGAAGGAAAAGGTCCATCATGCCCGAATTTCCGCGAGCATGAAAAGATATCATGCCATCAAGCGCATTGCCTCCGGTATTCTCAAGGCTGAAATCAATCCCAACAGCTACCAGCAGGATGTGCTCGCCGCCTTCGGTTATGATGTTGAAACCCTCGGTCCGCCTACAGCGGCTGTCATGATTCTCTGCAATATGGCGGCCAAGGCTGCCGCGGGGGATGTCAAGGCCGCCGAATTCCTGTTCTCCTATGGCGGTATTCCCAACATGAATCAGATGATCCGGCGGGAAGAGCTTGAAATCCTGCGCCACAAGGGTGATCCCAAGGAAATGGATATCGAGGATCTTTCCCAGCTTAAATTTCTGCTCAGCATCCCCTCTGCCATCGAATGACCTTGAAAGGAGTTTCTTATGGCCAATCTTGAAGAAGTGCCTGTCATCGAAATCCGCGAAGATGTGGCTTTGGTCGTTTTGCTGAATCGGGCGCGCTATCTTTCCCGCCTGGTGGATTGCTATTTCAATCTCACCGTCACGGATAAGGATTCGTCCCTCGCCCGGAAGATCGCAAGCCGCAATCGGGAAGTTGTCGATTGCCTGGAAAAAGCGATGCTGCTGATCGGCAGGAATGAATAGCCGGGTCCCAAAAGCCTCCTCTGCAAGGGGAGGTGGCCCCGTCGCAGACGGGGTCGGAGGGGTCCCGGCTCGCCACAAAATAATTCTTCGCATCGCCAATCTTCGCTGCTTCGCATCGCCAATCTTCGCTGCCGCGCGGAATTTGGTAGCTTGCAATGTTGGTTCGCTATCTACATCAGCCTGCCGTCGGCGTTCTTCGCGGTTGCCTCCCTGAACCCGAAAGTCGCTCCATCAGCCTCCGGGGCCCGCGCAGCCGTGCCTTCGCCGCCCCTGCCTTCCTTCTGCCGCATGGCTTTGCGCCTGTCATGCCCCGCTTTCCTGCCTTCATGCTAGCGGTTCTCCCCGGCGCGCCAAAGTCCCGGCCCACTGCGGCCCCCTGCGGCTGATTCCGCTCATTCTGAGGGTTCCGGGAGGCAACCGCTGTGCAATGAGATCAGCGATAATCCGCCTTAGGCATCGCATGGCGTCAGGGGATTAGGGATTAGGGAATAGAAATGGCCGGCTGACGCTTTCCAAAAGCCTCCCCTGCCTCCGCGCTTGCGCCAAGGGGAGGTGGCCCGGCCTTGGCCGGGTCGGAAGGGTTCCGTCTCCCAATCTCGCCAATATTATTATGCTGGACAACGTCGTCTCCATCGAAGCGGAGCTGAAAAAATTCGATATCCACCCGGAATAAGGGCTGCTCCCACCGAACGACCAACTGTATTGTCCCCCAAGGCGGCGCATCTGCGTCGCCTTTGTCATACCTCCATTTCCAAGGAAGTGATATTTTGTCAAACTACGCCATCACCGTCGATACCGGCGGTTCTTCGCGGCGGTGGTCGGATACGGATCTGCTGTCGTTTTACCGCAATACCGGCATCATGCAGTCGGCGCTGGAAAACATGAAGGGCAGCGTGCGGGGGCTGCGCTCGGGGTTCCAGGGGGCTACGCGGTGCCTTTCGCAGATGGGCTTCGCCGTGCGGGGCGTGCTGTCGGGGCTCATGGACACCCGCAACGTGGTGGACGGGCTGCGCTCGGGCATGAAGAACCTGTACGCCTACAGCAGGACGTGGTGGAAGGGCTTCGCCGGGACGCTGCAATCGCTGTCGGCCAACGCGAACTACCTGCGCAACAGCCTCGCGGCCATGGCTGCGCCGCTGCTCACCGCGCTGTCCCCGGCCATCGAATACGTCACCGACCAGTTCGTCGGGCTGTTCAACCTGATCAACCAGTTCTTTGCCCGGCTGACCGGCGCTTCCACCTACGTGGCGGCGAAGCGCGCCGCCGGGGGCGTGAGCTCGGTGGGCCGGGCGGCGTCCAACGCCTCGGAAGCGGTGAAGGAGCTGAAGCGGCAGCTGGCGGACTTCGACGAACTGAACGTGCTGGAGGCCCCGGATACCGGCAGCGGCTCCGGCGGGGGCTCGGGCGGCGGCGGTGGCGGCGGCGCGGGGGTGCAGTTCGAGGAGCTGCCCATCGAAAGCGGCCTGGCGGCCTTCGTGGACGCGCTGAAGGCCGCCTTCAACGCCGGCGACTGGCAGGAGCTGGGCACGCTCATCGGCGGCAAGATCAACGAGCTGGTGGAATCCGTCGATTGGGCCGCGATCGGCGCGAAGGTGGGCTATTACGTCAACGGCCTGTTCTCCACCGCCTACTGGACGCTGGAGACCGTCAATTTCACGAACATCGGCGCAAGCGTGGCCGAATTCCTGAACAACGCCCTGGCGGAGATCGACTTTACCACCGTGGGCGGCGCCGTGGCGCTGTTGTTCACGTCGCTGGCCGAGACCATCGCCGGGTTCATCGATGAATTCGACTGGATGCAGTTTGCCGAAAAGCTGGCGGACGGCGTGAACGGCTTCGCGGCGAAGCTGGGGGAAAAACTGGACGCCGTCGACTGGGCGGGCCTGGCCCTGCGGCTGACCGAAGGGTTGAACGCCTTCATCGCCGGGACGGACTGGCCCGGCGTGGGCGCGACCTTCGCCGGGCGGGTGAACGACCTGCTGGCGGTGCTGGGCACGGCCTCGGCCAGTTTCGACTGGAAGGGCGCGGGCGAGGCGCTGGCCGCCTCGGTGAACAACCTGTTCAGAAAGATCGACTGGGAGGGCCTCGGGACCTGGCTGAACGATACGCTGCTGGGCGTGCTGGACTTCGGCCTCGCCTTCTTCGAGGGCTTCGACGCCAAAGGCTTTGCCGACGGGCTGGAAAGGGCCCTGGCAAAGGTGGACTGGGACGTCATCTCCGAAAAGCTGTGGGCATTGTTCAGGACGGCGCTGGAGAAGCTGGGCGAGGTCGCGGGCGCGCTGCTGTTCGGCGGCGGGGCCGACCTGAAGCTGAACCTGTCGCTGCTGAAGGACGGCTGGGAGACCCTGGCGAAGTGGCTGGGCATCGACAGGCCCCTTTCGGCGCTGGTGGCGCTGGTGCGGAACAACTGGCAGACCATCGCCCGGTGGCTGGGCATCGAAAGCCCGCTTTCCGCGCTGGTGAGCCTGGTCAAAAGCGGCTGGAGCAGTATCGGCGGGTTCGTGGGCCAGTCGGTGAGCGTATCGACCTCGCTGACGAAGAATGGCTGGACGAGCATCAGCGACTTTGTGGGCACGGCAGTAAGCGTGGCGACTTCATTGACGAAAAGTGGTTGGTCATCCATTAGCGATTATGTCGGCACATCAGTGGAAGTAAAGACTAAATTGGAGAAGAAGGGCTGGTCGTCCATCAGCAGCTTTGTCGGTTCGTCGGTGAGCGTGGGGGTCAAGGCGAAGCTGGAGAAGAAGTCCGAGCAGGCGTTACGGTCCGCGGCCACCAAGGCCATGAAGGGCATACAGGTGACGGTCAAGGCAAAGTCCTCAAGCGGCGGGGCGAAGATGGTGACGCAGCAGACCGGCGGTGTGATCGCAAACGGGTGGTTCCACCGGTTTGGGGCCGGGGGCGTGATCTCCGGCGGCGTGGCCAGGTACCTGTCCGGCGTGCCCCACTACGCCGGCGGCACCACCCGGGCCCACGGCACCGTGTTCGTGGCCGGGGAGGCCGGGCCGGAGGTGATGGGCCACATCAACGGCAGGACCGAGATACTGAATAAATCCCAGCTGGCCCAGACCATGTACAGCGCGGTGCTTTCCGCCATGGGGCAGGCGGTCAGCGCCCTGGGCACGTTCCTGTCCGGGCAGCTGGCGAACTGCACCAACGCCATCGTGGGCACCCTTGGCCGCCTGTCCGGCGTGGCGAATATCCAGGTCCATGAGCCGGTGATGGCCACCGGCACGGTGCTGCCCTACGACGTGGCCGCGCAGATCGCAAGGACGGGGGCCGACATCCAGGAGACGCTGGACGCCAACAACGAGGATCTGATTCAGACCATCATATCGGTTATTGGCGCGCAGACCAGCGCCATTGTATCGGCGTTGCGGACGAATCAGCAGCAGGGCGCGGCCAACAACGGCCTGACCGCCCAGCAGGTCATCGACGACATCAACCGGCGGGCGCAGATGTTCGGCAGCTCGCCGATTTTGGACTAAGGAGGCGCGGATTATGGCACAGCCTGTACTCATCATCAACGGCCACGACTATGCGCCGCTGGTGGAGGAATTGAACATTACCGGCAACGACCTGGACGCCGAGGGCAGCGGGCGGGACGTGCAGACCGGGCTGATGTACCGCACGCGGATCGCCGCGAAGATGAAGGCGGAGGTGCGGATGTTGCGGCTTCAGCAGGCCCAGCTCCAGCAGCTCATGGCCGACATCGCCGGCACGTTCTATAGCGCCACGGTGGTGGACCCGGCCACGGGGGCGCAGGTCACCCGGTCGTTCTATACGTCGGAACGGCCCTACGGCGCCCAGCGGTACAACCGGGAGACCGGCGCGCCGTACTATGACGGGGTGATGTTTGCGATGATCGAACGCTAACGCGAAGGGAGAGACACCAGGATGCAGTCGACGAGCCCGATCTGGAAATGGCTCTGGAATGAAGGCGGGAAAAACCTCCCGCCTTCGGAATATGAAGGGGATATCGTTTCCTTTGATAATCCCGGCTATACCTATCCGAAGGACATCACCATCGGCATCGAGCCGGTGCAATCCGGCAGCGGCGACCCCAGCCCGACGAACGTGCGCCCCATCAGCGGGTGGACGGGGGCGAAGGTGACGGTATCGCCGACGCATGATGCGCAGGACGGCACCACCTACGACATCACCTTCCCCGCAGAGGCGGGCACGGTCTACGGCGGCACGCTGGACGTGACGAAGGGGACGCTGACGGTGGACAGGATGATGGTGACAATCGACGGAACAACAAGCATAGTCAAAGAGAACGTAGGATGGTCAACGTGGGATCATGTTTATTGGATACGTATTAATATAAGAGGAACATTCTCACACAGCACTCCGGCGAACATCATTTCAAACCAGACGATAGCGGTAAGCTACTTAGATTTGAGGAATGCGGACAGGGGCGGCTTGATTTCATTCACAGGTAATGGTGATTACATAGAATGGACATCGACGGCAACAACGATAGAAGAAGAACGGTCACGGCTTTCTGCGTCGCCTATGCAGGTTGTCTACGAACTCGCCACCCCGCAGACCTACCAACTCTCACCCACCGACGTGGCCCTGCTGCTGGGCGTCAACAACGTTTGGGCGGACACGGGGGATATGACCGTCGCGCTTGTGTCGGCGGGTTATACGCGACTTGAGGCGCGGGCGGTGATCGCGGGGACGGTGTACACGGACATCTCCGCGCCGGTGATCCACCGGGCGGCGATGCAGGGCGCGCTGTCCGTGGGCAACGTGGCGGCGGCGTCGCTGGCGCTGACCGTGCGCGGGGCGGGGAGCATCCCCCGGTCGGCGGCGGTGGTGATCGAGACCCGGCTGAACGACGGGCAGACGGCCTCGGAGTGGCTGCCCCAGGGCACGTTCTACATCTCCCGCCGGGCGCGGGACCCGGTGACAGGAGTGCTGGCGCTGGAGTGCTACGACGCGCTTTTGAAGGCCAACGCCCTGTGGACGCCCTCGGCGGGGGTCTGGCCCCGGACGATGGCGGCGGTGACCGCGGAGCTGGCGGCGCTGCTGGGGCTGGAGATCGACAGCCGCACGGAGGTGCCCGAGGGGGCGGAATACGTCGTTGCGGAGCCCGTCGCCGGGACGACCGTCCGGGACGCGCTGGGGCGGATCGCCCAGGCGGCGGGGGGCAGCTGGATCGTCACGCCGGGAAACCGGCTGCGGTTGGTGACGCTGGACGGGGCCGGGGACGCGCTGGAAGTGGCGGGCGTCGTGGGCGGCATGGACGCGGGCCCGGCCGAGACCGTCACCGGCGTGCGCAGCACCGTGGACGGCGTCGCCACCCTGACCGGCGACGACACCGGCATCGTGGTGGACGTGACCGTCGCGCCGATGATCGCGGCGGACATGGCCGAAAGGCTGATCGGGCTGACGTACCAGCCCTTCCGGCTGACCGGCGCCGTCTACGACCCGGCGGCCGAGCTGGGCGACGCCGTGCGCGCAGGGGCGGCGGGGGAGGTGGCCTCCGCGCTGTGGGACGAGCGTGTGTGCCTGGGCCCGGCGGTTCGCGGGGAGATCGCCGCGCCGGAGGCCGGGGAGGTCACGGACGAATACCCCTACATCGGCGGGACCGCGCGCACCGCCGCCCTGGCGAGGGCCGCCGCCGCCGAGGTCGTGGAAAGGCTCGACGACGCCCTGACCCAGCAGGAGATATTCAACCGCCTGACCGACAACGGCGCGGCCCAGGGGCTGGTGCTGTACAACGGGCAGCTGTATGTGAATGCCAGCTATATCAACGCGGGGCAGTTGAACGTCGGGCTGATCAATTTCAGGAATTATGAACCGCCATACAGGGTGCCGGATGAGTACGATTCCTCGTCGATGCTGGGCGGTGAACACGTGGAGGACGGGTGGATCGTCAGCGACAGTAGGAATGAGCGTGGTTATGGCAACGTCTGTATTATATCATGCGAGAATGCCGAGCAGCTTCGGGGGCAGATCATAATCATCACCATGACGACCAAAAGCCATATTTCCGATATGTCGTACTCCTTTGGCTACATAGACGAGCATGGCGAGGAAGTACACGCGATTGGTGCGACGGAAGCGCCGGCCTACGGCAGCGAGGATGCCCAGGGCAATATACACGGTGCCATTGATGACGGCGAATATGAGCGCTACAGCATGACGTATCATGTGTCGAGCAACGAGACTTACTTCACGCTGTACGTTAATAGCACCGGCGTAAGGAACATCGTCGTATCCGAACAGTATTCCCAGAACTTCGGCCTGCGCTATGGCAACAACATCGGCCTCAACTACAAGGGCTTGCAGGTGGGCAAGTTCGTGGTGGACCGCAGCGGCAATGCGACGTTCAACGGGGATACGATTTTTAACGGCAATGTACAGGGCATCACCCCGGCGAACATCGGGGCGGCGCCCGACACCGCCGTGCTTGCCGCGTCGTCGTCCATCCCCATCCCCGCTGCGGAATCATCCGCCAGCTACGACATGGCGGGGCTGACCGCCGAACACCAGCTGGTGCGCTGGAAC
>JAZSAA010000392.1:0-3857 GCA_045601625.1 Clostridia bacterium
GCTGAGGCGACAAATCAGAATTCAGTATTTAGTATTTAGCATTTAGTGGTTAGTGGAGGAGGAAATCCTTGCGGATTTCTTTTGATTCAAAGAATCGAGAAACGTTGAAACCTCTGCCGTTTCCCTTTAATCAAACAAATCTGTCAGGGCTGGTGACTTGAACGAATTTCCAATTCGGGCAAGTCAGTTTCGGCCGAAGGCCGAAACCGCGGATTTTCAAATTGAAAATTTGAAAACCGCGCCGCTTGCACCGCCACTAAATACTAACCACTAAATACTAAATACTCAAATTCTGATTTATCGAGCAACAGCTCGATAAATCAGAATTTACCTACCCAAACGCCCCCAAGAGAGGTTTAGCCATGTTGATTGAACCAAAGAAAATCCTCTTAAAGGACGGCCGGGCGGCGGTGCTGCGCAATCCGGACCCGGAAACCGACGCGGCGGCGCTGATCAGCCACCTGAAGCGCATCGTCACCGAGACGGAATTCCTGCTGCGCTACCCGGAGGAGTGCTACTGGACCGAGGCGCAGGAGCGGAATATCCTTTCCGAGGGAAATGCGGACGACATGCGACTGATGCTGGTCTGCGAAGTCGATGGGGAAATCGCGGGCATGTGCGGCCTGAGCCAGTACCCGCAGATGAAGTTTCGCCACAGGGCCAGCCTGGACATCGGCCTGCAAAAGCGTTTCTGGAACCTTGGCATCGGCACGGCGATGCTCGAAGCCCTGGCCGAAGCGGCGAAGGAAAGGAATCTGTTGCAGCTGGAGCTGGAATACATCGAGGGCAACGCCCGTGGGCGGGCCCTGTACGAAAAGATGGGCTTCACCGAGATCGCCCGCCATCCCGACGCCGTGCGCTTCAGGGACGGCAGTATGCACAGCCTGGTATTCATGATGAAGAAGCTGTGATCGTCATATCAATACAGCGACGGCGCCTGTGCCGCCACCGTTTCCCTGTTATGCCAAAGGGAACCGTGGCGATGCAGGCGCCGCCGCCGCCATATCATCGGATACAATGGAGATAAAGTAAAAATCCTTCGCTCTGCTCAGGATGACAACGCAACGAACTCCTGTCATCCTGAGCGAAGCGTTGGCCGAAGGCATTGCGAAGCGAAGGATCTTTCCCAGTCCGGTCAATCGTCCTTCAGCGTCTTCTTGTCCTCGTACATCTTCCGGTCGGCGCGCTCGAACACTTCGGCGACGCAGCTGTCGCGGTCGTAGCGGGCCATGCCGCAGGCGATGACCGTGCCGCCGCTGGCCTCGTTGGCCGCGTTGCTGCGGCGCATGCGCTCCATCAGCGCGTCCATGTTGTCGTAGTCATGGCCCTGGGAGATGACCGCGAACTCGTCGCCGCCCACCCGGAACACGGGGCTGTGCTTGAATATGCCGCAGATGATGGCGCAGGCGTCCTTGAGCAGCTGGTCGCCGGCCTGGTGGCCGAGCCTGTCGTTGGTCTGCTTCAGGTTGTTCAGGTCGCAGACCACCACCGCGAACTTCACCGGCTCCCCGTCGCGGATGCGGCGGTTGATCTTCGCCTCCACGTCCAGGTAGGCGCTGCGGTTCTTGACCCCGGTCAGCGCGTCCCGCTGGGCCTTCATCCGGGCCACCGTCAGGTCGTGGGCATAGCCCATGTCCCGCCGGACCTGGGCGTCGATGTTGGTGGTGCCGACGATCAGCTTCTCCCGGCCCTCCTCCGTCACCAGCGCGGCCTTCAGGCAGACGTAGACCGGCTTGCCGTCCATCACCATGCGGTAGTTCAGCGCGAAGATGCCCGTCTCGCGAATGGACTGCAACACCTTTTCCCGGGTGAACATGGTATTGAACAGCTCCCGGTCCTCGCCGTATACCGCCTTCTCGCTGTCCCGGTGGGCGTTGGCGAAGAAATCCTCGCCGTCCTGGGAGAGCCCCAGTTCCTCATAGTCCTGCATGGCGCTGAACACGGTGTAGTGCCCGGCTTCAAGGTCCACGGTGTAGATGCAGATATAGTCGCCGGACAGCGCGAAGATGCGGGAATAGGCCGACTGCTCCTGGCGGACCTTCTGCAGGGCCTCCCTGGCCTGGACCAGCTCGTCGATGTTCAGTATGCCGATAACGATGTGGCGCGCGTCCCCGTCGCCCATGCGCGAGGCCTTCAGCTGCACATACTTGGGCACGCCGTCAAACATCATGCGGTAATTCAGCATGAAGGCGTGCTGCCCGTCCAGGGCGGCGAGCAGGTGTTCCTTGTCGATGGCCTCGATGAAAGCCGCCTGGTCCTCGGGGTGGATCAGCCGAAGGGCGTTGCGCTTGCTGACGGCGAAGAAGTCCTTCCCCGCCTGCTCGATGCCCAGCTCCTGGTATTCATCCGTCGATCGGTATTCTATAAAGCTGTCGTCCTTGATGTCGACATAGTAAATGCTGATGTAATCCGAAGCCAACGCCTGGGCGATCCTCAGGCCTTTGATGATATCCTTTATCTTTTCCATGCGCCTTGCGCTTTCCCTCCCGGGAAGGTCATACTGGGGTCCCTTTCCAATGCTTTATCATAGCAGAACGCGGCATCGCCCTTCCAGCACGGGGACTTTAAACCCATTGTGCGCGCAGGTAAAGAATTAGTGTCGTTTAATGTTAACGCCGGTCCCTCACAGGGAACCGGCGTTTGCCAATGGCTGCAACCCGTGCCGCCACGCAGAGATGAGTTGGCTCACCCCTTGTTCAGGTCGTTCTTGATCTGGGTGGTGGAAATCTCCGGCGTCCGGGGCAGGTAGACCACCTCCGCGCCTTCCTCCTTCAGGAAGTCGAACTTGCCCGCCCAGTCATCCCCCATCACGAAGGTATCCACCTGGTACAGGTGGATGTCCGTGCGCTTCTGTTCCCAGTTTTCCTCGGGGATGACCAGGTCCACATAGCGTATGGCCTCCAGCAGCAGCTTGCGCTCGTCATAGGAGAAGTAGCAGCGCTTGTGCTTTTCCCGGTCGTTGAATTCGTCGGTGGACAGGGCCACGATCAGGTAGTCGCCCAGCGCCTTCGCGCGGCGCAGCAGGTTGATGTGGCCGTAGTGCAACAGGTCAAAGGTACCGTAGGTGATCACGCGCTTCATGAGAAACCTCCGTCAGTTCGTGAGGATTGAAAAACAGGCATCATTGGTATATACTGGTGTCAAAACAGCAAGGAGGAACCGCCATGGACAAGCTGCGCCGCGCCATAGAGGCCTATACGCCCGCCGGCGACCAGGAGCGCCGGGACCGGGAGCTGCTGCTGGCCGCCCTGGACCGGCTGGACACGCCCCTGACCCGGGATAACCCCTTCGCCCACTTCACGGCCTCGTCCTGGATCGTAAACCCAGCCCGCACACATGTGCTGATGGCGTGGCACAACATCTACCGGACCTGGGCATGGACCGGCGGCCATGCCGACGGGGAAAGCGATCTGCTGGCCGTGGCCCTGCGGGAGGCCCGGGAGGAGACCGGAGTCGAAGCCATCTCGCCCGTTACCCGGGACATCTACTCCGTCGAGATCCTCCCCGTCAATGCCCACGTCAAGCGGGGAAAGTTCGTCTCCGCCCATCTGCACCTGAACGTCACCTACCTGCTGGAGGCCGACGACACCCAGCCCCTGCGCCCCAAGCCCGACGAAAACAGCGCCGTGGCCTGGCTGCCCAAGGACGAAGCCGCGGAAAACAAGGAGGAACCCTTCATGGCGGTGGTGTACCGGAAGCTGAATGGGAAGCTTGATAAATTCTGATTTATCGAGCTGAGCTCGATAAATCAGAATTTGAGTATTTAGTATTTAGTGGTTAGTATTTAGTGGTGGTGCAAATCCCTACGGGATTTGTTTGATTATAAGGAAACGGTAGAGGCTTCAACGTTTCTTGAT
>JAZSAA010000393.1:0-6065 GCA_045601625.1 Clostridia bacterium
GGCGTCGCCGGAGTAATCAAACTTCCACACCGCTTCCAGCATCTCCTGACGGGAGAAGGGACGGCCGCGGTTGGTGATGAACAGGTGCAGCAGGTCGAATTCCTTTGCCGTCAGCTTGACCTCCTCGCCGCCCAGCTTCACCGTGCGCTTGAGGAGATTGACCTCCATATCCCGCACGCGGATGATCTTCTTCTCCTCCATCGGGGTGACATTGCCGGCCCGGCGCAGCACCGTGCGGATGCGGGCACGCACCTCGAGGATGTTGAAGGGCTTGGTCATGTAATCGTCCGCGCCGTATTCCAGGCCGAGGATCTTGTCCATGTCGTCGCCCTTGGCCGTGAGCATGATGATGGGCACGTTGCTGCGCTCGCGGATGCGCTGGCAGACCTCGATGCCGTCCACCTTGGGCAGCATGACGTCCAGAAGCACGAGGTCATAGTGGCCGGCGAAGAACTTGTTGAGCGCCTCTTCGCCATCTGCGGCGGAATCCGTCTCATAGCTGTCCTGCTCGAGAGAATATTTCAATCCTTTTACAATCAGGGGCTCGTCATCGACGATCAGAATCCGCTTTGGCATGGTTTATCCTCCTTTGAAGCCATTGTAACGCCGAAATCGCACCCAATGACATCACAAATTCATCAATTTGTTATTATTATAAACGATTCCTGTCATTATTTCAAGCTGTTTTTTTTAAATGTTAGGTTTTTCATGTCCCGCTGTACAAAAGCGCCCGTTGGTGATAATATAGTAGGGTCGAATGATGACAAATAATAGATGTTTCCCTGCTGGCGGCCTCTTCTGCCAGCGGTTTGAGGAGTATTACCCGATGCGATTGCTCAAGCGTTTCCTGCCTTTGGTGCTGGCGGCGTGGCTTTGCTGCGCCGTATGCGTCTACGGCAGGGCGGAATACGACATGAACCAGCCCCAGAACCTGGAGCCTTCCCACCTGTACGCCGCCTCGGCGCTGCTGGTGGATCAGGATTCGGGCGAGGTGCTCTTTGCCAAGGATTCGAGGGTGCGGATGTACCCCGCCAGCACCACCAAGAACATGACGCTGCTGCTGGCGCTGGAGAGCGGCATCGGCCTGGAGGATCAGGTGACCATGCCGGCCGAGGCCGGCGACGTGCCCGAGGGCAGCTCGGTGGTGCCGGTACAGCCCGGGGACGTGATGTCCTTTGCCGACCTGCTTTATGGCTTCATGCTCTCCTCCGGCAACGACGGGGCCAACGCCGTGGCGGTGCTGGTGGACGGCGGCATCGACGCCTTTGTGGACCACATGAACCGCCGCGCCGGACAGATCGGCTGCACCGGCACCCACTACGTCAACGCCCACGGCTACCACAACGCCGAGCACTACACCAACGCCCAGGACCTGGCGCTGATCTCCCTGGAGGCGATGAAGAACCCGGACTTCCGGAGGATCGTCGCCGCGCCGAAGTGGACCATGACCATCCAGCGGGGCGGCAAGACCGTCGAGCAGGAGATCGTGTCCAGAAATACTCTGCTCCAAAGCGGTGAAAAGTATTACTATCCCGACTGCACCAGCATCAAGACCGGCCACCACAACAAGGCCGGCTGGTGCTTCGTGGGTTCCGCCGAGCGCGAGGGCAGGCGGGTGATCTGCGTGGTGCTGAACTGCGCGGAGGAGATGTCCAAGTGGTACGACGCCGCGCGGCTGTTTGAATACGGCTTTACGCGCTACACCCCTGTGACGCTGGGCAGCCTGCTCGAACGGTGCCGGGACCGCTTCGCCACCGCGCGGGTGGAGAATGCCCGCGAGGACGATCCCCAGGGCGGCGTTCTGGCCCTCGAGCTTTCGGACGTCACCGGCGGCGACCAGGTCGTCCAGCTGGTATCCGGCAGCGACGTCTCCCTTTCGGCAGCCCTCGACCGGGTGGTCGCGGGCGTTCAGGTGAACCTCTTCGGGCCGCTGGAGACGCCGGTGATCCAGGGGGACGAGGTGGGCACGCTGACGATGAACCTCGAGGGCTTCGGACCGGTCACCGCGACACTGAAGGCTGCACGATCCGTCGGGGCCCAGCCGGAGGCCACGCCGGAAATCACCGAGAAACCGACCGAAGTCGCCATTGGCCCGGAAGCCACGGCGGCCGATGAGCCGCCCACCCCGCACAGGGGGTCGGGCCTGACGCTGTTCGTGGTACTGGCGCTGGTGCTGTCCGTCTCGGCCGTCGCCGTCGTCTTCGGGCTCAGGCGGGCCGAGAAGCGCCGGGAGAGGGCGCGCAGGCGGCGCATGGCCCAGCGGGGCCGGGCAAGGCAGTCCCGTAGGCGGCCCGAGACCCGGCAGGGCCGGGCAATGCAACCCCGGAGGCGGTATACGGACGGGCGGTGACGGGCAAGGGCTCGCCATCGCTGTACAAATCCGGCGAATCGTAGTATAATGACAGCACGATCCCGCGCTGTCTGACTTTGAAATATGAGAGGTAAACCCATGCAACGACCCATCCGGTGGATCGCGTTTCTGCTGGCCCTGGCCATCGCGCTGCTGTGCGGCGGTGCGCTGGCGGAAACGCCCGCTGATTACAATACGAAGGTGCCCCAGCTGCTGCGCGAGGGCCACCTGTACTCCGATTCCGCGGTACTGGTGGACGCCACCAGCGGCGACGTGCTTTTTTCAAAGAACGCGCGGACGCGCATGTATCCCGCCTCCACCACGAAGGTGATGACGCTGCTGCTGGCGCTGGAGAGCGGCATCGCCATGGACACCGCCATCGTCATCCCCCAGGCCGCGAACCAGATCCCGGCGGACAGCTCGCTGATCCCGGTCTTCCCGGGCGACCTGATGACGTTCCGGGACCTGCTCTACGGCTTCATGCTCACCTCGGGCAACGACGGCGCGAACGCCATCGCGGTGCTGGTGAGCGGCAACGTGGACGCCTTTGTGGAAAAGATGAACAAGCGGGCGAAGGAGCTGGGCTGCGAGGACACCCACTTCGCCAATCCCCACGGCTACCACGATCCCCAGCACTATTCCACCGCGCTGGACCTGGCCCGCATCGCCAGCGAGGGCGTCAAGCTGGACGCCTTCCGGAGGATCACCTCGGCGGCCAGCTACGTCATGAAGATCCAGCGGGGCAACACCGAAATGGAGCAGCGGGTGAGCAACACCAACTCCCTGCTCAAGAAGGACAACACCTACTATTACCCGGACTGCATCGGCATCAAGACCGGCTTCCACAGCCAGGCCGGCCAGTGCTTTGTGGGCGCGGCGGAGCGCGACGGCGTGCGGCTGGTCACCGTGGACCTGCACAGCGTGGGCTCGCAGGAGAAGTGGGTGGACACGATCCGCATGTTCAACTACGGCTTCACCCGCTACACCGGCTACACGATGGAGCAGATGTTCAACTTCGCGGGCAGCAAGATCGCCACGCTCAGGGTCTCCAACGCCATCTCCAGCGACCCCTACGACGGCATGCTGAACCTGAAGATCGCCCAGATCAGCGATCCGGATTATGTCCGCATGGTGGAAAACGACAACGAGGCGGCGATGGACGAGGCCATCAACGATTTCGTCACACGCTGCGAGCTGACGGTCACCTCGGACATGGTGGCGCCCATCTCCAAGGGCGAGATCATCGGCCGGCTGAAGTATATGGACCAGTCCGGCAAGGAGGTCACGGCGCTGCTGGTGGCCGACCGCACCATCGAGGAGCAGCCGCCCCGGATGAAGCTGACCGACATCATCCCGGCGCTGGCCTACTTCGAGAACCCGTTGGTGGTGCTGCTGGCGGCGGTGCTGATCCTGCTGATCGTGCTGCTGGTGGTCGCGGGCATCGTCCGCGGCGTGCGCAAGGATCGCCAGCGCAAGAAGATCTACGAGGCCAAGCGCCTGGAGTACATGCGCCGCATGAGCGCCCAGCGCAGGCGGGACGCCCGGAAGCGCCGCAGGCGGTAGGCATATTTTTCCCGAACTGTATATTTGCCCCCTCACGCCCGATAATAGGCATGTGAGGGGGTTGTTTTATGCAGAACGTAAAGAAAGGCCTGGATCGCGCCGGAAGCTGGCTTGCCGGGCGATGGAACCGATTGAAGACGGTCGTTATCGGCGTATTGCGCGTGCGGGAGAAGCGGATGCGCGCGGGGTACTACCTGGGGCTGGCCCTGCTGCTGGCGCTGCTGGGGCTGGGCTCCCACGCCTGGCGGGTGCGGGGCCGGGAAGCGAAGGACGCGCCGGCGGATGCGCCCAGGGAAGCGATGGCGGTGCAGCTGCCGACCCTCGCGCCGGTTCCCGAGGCGACGTCTGAGCCGGTAGTCTGGACCTGGCCGCTGGAGGGGGAGCTCATCGGAGAATATGCGCCGGAGGACCCCGTATGGTCCGAAACGCTGGGCCAGTGGCAGACCCATCCGGCCCTGGACATTGTCGGCTCGCCCGGGGAGGCAGTTTACGCCTGCCGGGACGGCGTGGTATCGGAGACGTACAGCGACCGGCTGTGGGGAAACGTGGTGGTGATCGACCACGAGGGGGGCTACCGGTCCACTTATGCAGGGCTGAACACCCTGGAGATGGCAGAGGAGAGCGATGCCGTGAAATCCGGGCAGGTCATCGGGTCGGTGGGCCAGTCGGCCGCCTGCGAGGCGGAGCAAGGGTGGCACCTGCACTTCGAACTGACGAAGGACGGCGCGCCGGTGGATTTCAGGACATTGCTGCCCTGAACCCTTGCAACCGCTGCGGGTTTGCGATATAATGGCTCCATTGCAAGATCAATGGAGGGATACCCATGCCGAGATTGTGGGCCAGGATCATCCGGAAGCACCGCATTGAGAAGCAGGCCACCGCCCAGTGCACCTGGGAAGGCGCTGAGGACGCGCTGACCGAGCTGTGCCATGAATTCGACATCCCGCGGCCGCTGTGGCTGAACAAGCACTACCGGGAGTTCGAGGAATTCCGCCGCACCCAGTTCCTGCCGGAGCACTTCATGGAGGAGGTGCCCTTCCAGCGGCTGGAGATCGAGTTCCTGGAGGACGACGAGAAGTCCCACAGGAGCAACGACCCGCGGAACCAGTTCGATGGGTATTAGAAAACTTCTGATATGCCGCGGAGCGACAGATCAGAATCCATCCTATCCTCGTCTCCCAGCGTTAAATAATCGGTTTCACGACCGCGATAAATTGACGGGTGCGCGCTGATGTGCTATAATGAATCCGCCGATGAAAAAGAGGAGTAGCTTCCGCATTTCCCAAGAGAGGGTGGTTCGCAGGCTGGAAGGCCGCCCGGAACCCTGTAGGAGCGAAGGTCGCTTTGGAGGCGGTCGGGTGAAGCGGCGCACAGGCGCGGAGTAGCCTGGCGGGGCGCGCCCCTTAAAGCGCACGGAGGCCGGCATAATGTGCCGGTGAATAAAGGTGGTACCGCGGAGCATTCCGCCCTTTACGGGCGATGCTCCGCGTTTTGATTTGCCGCCGATGGACGGGAGGGATTGTAATGTCAGGACGCGGTGAGGATCGCGGCGGGGATTCCCCACGGGTGTGGCTTCGCGGCGCGCTGGTGGTGGTCGCCATCGTGGCGCTGCTGGGCGCGTTTGGCCTGCAAAGCGGGCTGCAGCGGCCGCAGCTGAAGGCGGTGAACCTCGCGGGGATCGTGGTGATGATCGCCGGCTTGCTGGTCTCGCTGTTCGGTGGCAGGCTCGCCCGGGATAAGCAGGTTGCGCCTTTCGTCCGGCTGGGCGGCGTGCTTGTCTGCGGCATCGGCGCGGCGATGGTGTTCGTCTGATATGGATATCCAGTGCCGCCTGTCAGGCGCTGCCTGGTATGTAGCTGCGGCGCCTGCGCCGCCACAGCACAAGTCAGTAAAGCAATACAATGTGAGGAGCGTATAGAGAAATGGAAAAACAGCAGGAATTCAACATGGAAAAGGTGTTCCAGCCCAACCAGGTGGAGAGCCGGATCTATGACATGTGGGAGCACTCCGGCGCGTTCAAGCCCGTGGTGGACCCGGAC
The DNA here is from genome assembly GCA_045601625.1 of Clostridia bacterium. Taxonomy (GTDB): domain Bacteria; phylum Bacillota; class Clostridia; order Christensenellales; family Aristaeellaceae; genus UBA2862. Next base: position 5,953 of record JAZSAA010000393.1, read on the forward strand.
AAAAAGCCCTTCGTGATCGTTATGCCACCACCGAACATCACCGGCCAGCTGCACATCGGCCACGCCCTGGACGAAATGCCCCAGGACGTGCTGATCCGCTATCACCGCATGAA
>JAZSAA010000394.1:0-5831 GCA_045601625.1 Clostridia bacterium
TATGCGATTATGATGCTCTCGCGCTCGCACAGCAGCCTGATCTCACGGTTCAGGTACAGCTCTACGTCGCAGATGTCGTCCTGCCGGCAGTACGCGCCGATGGCCAGCGTGACCATGGAGGCCGACTCCTCGCCCAGGCCGCCGCCCAGCGCCGTCACGCCGAGGTAATGCAGGGAAATGATCCGGTCGTTCTTCTTCTGTATCGAAACCAGCTCGCGCTTCAGCACGTCCTCCGTGTGGGACAGCGATTCGGTGAGCCTGACCTTCAGCTTCATCGTGTACAGCGAAACGTCCCGGGTCAGGTTCAGGATATCCCGGATTTCGTGGTTGCTGATGACCAGCACGTTGTTGACCGGAACGATCAGCTTCGTCGAGCGCATGCCGATTTCCTGAACAGTGCCCCGCTTGACGTTGATTTCCACGATGTCGCCCACCTGGAAGGTGCGCCCGAACACGATGGACAGCCCCGCCAGGATATCCGCGGCCAGGTCCCTCGCGCCGAGGGAAAGCGCCAGCGAGACGATGTTCAGCGACCCCACCACCGTGCCGATGGAGAATCCCAGGTAATGGAGGATCAGGTACAGCACGACAAACAGCGAGAAATACTTGATGAAGCTGTGCATCAGGCGGCAGAAGGTCTGCCCCTTGCCCAGCATAAAACCGGATATCAGCAGCAGGACGCCGTAGCTGAGCAGATTGATCAGGTAGGCGTAGGCGGCGACCAGCAGTATGCTGCAAAAGGCGAACGGGTTCGCGCCACGCATCCAGTCCCCCTGCAACAGGAACCCGGCCAGCGAATCGTACTTGTTGTAGATCATGTTCTTCCTGAGCAGGAGGCTCGCCCAGGAAACCAGCAAAACCAGCATGCTCGCCTTGAACATCAGGCTGATCTTCTCCTCCGGGGTGCGCTCCTGCCAGTGGGTGGCCTCCGACACCTTGTTGATCAGTCTCCGGATCAGCCCGTGCTTCTCACCGGATCTGCCATCGGTTCCCTTCGCCTGCTTCGGGCGCGCTGCATCCCGCCCGGCCCGCAAAGCCTTCGGGTCATCGCCCGGCGTGCATACGACGGCCCACTGTGTGTAGACCTCGTCGGTATAGTCCCTGAACATATCCAACAGCACGACCGCGATCGCAAGCCCGAACAGCGCCGCGGCAATAGCCGCGTACAAAAGCGTGCTGCCGAACATCGTCTTCATGTTCAGCGCGTAATAAAAGCTTGTGTCGTCCTGCCTTGCCGTGACGATAAACCGCCGGATCCCGTTAATGACCCCAAAATCCATGTACCCGTCCCGCAGGCTGTCTTCGGAAAGGCCGCAATTCTTAACGCTCTGCCCGGCCATCCCGGCATCGCCGGAATGCTGAACGATTCCGGTGGACGCGTTGGCGTTGAAGCACAGCGTGCCCTTCGACTCCAGCTGCGCCAGCCTTTCGTCGATATGGAACAGGTCCCCCGCCGGCTTCGTCTGCTCCGGCAGCAGGGCCATGATCAGCGCGCCGTGCGTGTCCTCGCCGTTCGAGTTCGGCAGCTCCAGCTTGACGCCGATCATCTGCCGCTCCATGCCCGTGATGGAATCCACGGAGGCCTCGTGGACGATGCTCGGCATGCCGTACAGCAGCCGGCGGAATTCGGTCCCGTTCTGGCCCAGTCCCCTGTCCAGCGTAAAGCCCACATAGTCCCGGCTGCACAGCGTCTCCTTCCCCTGGCTGTCGAACAGCATGATGAAGTCCACATTCAATAAGTCGCACCAGGTCTGGAGCATCCCGGGCGTGGCGAGGCCGGGATTGTCGGCCAGCAGCGCGGCCATGTTCCCGCCATAGAACACGTACCAGTCCTCCTGCATCCTGTGCATGCTCTCGTTCTGGCGATGGTTCACCTGTTCCATCTGCTTTGAAAACACGCGCAGCGTATCCTGGCCGTACCTCAATTCGATGTACAGCTGCCCCACGCCCTGGACGATCAGGGCGATCACAAAGATGGCGATCGTGCTGATGATGGCGGCCTTCGTCATTCTGACGCGCAGCTTCTTGGGCGCGTACCGCGCCGCCTGCGCCTCGCTGATGACGTTGTCCCCGACGTAGCGCTGGAGCTTCTGGAGGGGAACGCGAATGTCACGATTCGCTTCATCCCCGTCCGGGAGGGCGAGGCTTCCGCCTTCCTCAAGCGGATGATGGATAACATCAGGCACTTCGACAAACCGGAATTGAGCGAAGGTGTGGACCTGTACATGTGCATGCAAAACAGCGAGGCTTCCGTGACCATGAGCGTGTTAAATTTCACCAACCTTCTGCGGGTCATCCCGGACAGCCAGATCAGGATCTGCAAAATCATCACCGCCTCGTCCCAGCCCAATGTACTGGCAGATCGGATCTCCGACGACACCGAGACCCAGAACGTCAGCGCGCTGCTCTCCGGCATGAACGCCTTCCTGAACAACGGCAAGGCAAAGGGCGTCGTCGATTACTGGGAACAGTCCGGCTCGAAGAGCGCAAGGGTCGACAGCGTCGTCTACGCCATGCAGCGGGTTTTGAGCCTCGATTCCCCCTGACCGCAAGCGAGGCCAACCGAAAAAAGAACCGCGGCGACGCTTTTCCGGCGTCCGCCGCGGTTTATTGTATGTATGGGTTTTACCGCTTTGCTCCGCGTATCATTGCCAGCCCTCGTGCCACTCGGCGGCCAGGTAGTCCCACAGCACAAAGCCGTACTGTCCGTTGTACTTCACATAGACGAAGCAGTCAGTCGTATCGCCGCCATCGTGGTAGTAAATGGCGTCCAGCGTCGCACCCAGAGGAATCCGCGCCCGGACGTCCGCGCCCTTAACCGGCATCGCGCGCAGGGAGATGTATTCCCGGCAGTTGGTCACGTAGAAGGTCCCCTCGGACCAGGGCTGGATATTGGAATTGAGGTACTCGCTGCGAATATAGCCGAACTTGCCGTTGTAGCAGCAGTAGCTGAAGGTGTCGTTGTAGGGCGCGGCCATGACCACTTCCCCGATCCACACCTGTTCCAGCGAACGGGACTTGCTGTCGGGCTTCTCCCTCAGGTTGACGTATTCGTTGCACCAGTCGATTTGCCGGGCGTAAAAGGTTTCCGCCAGGGCGCCGCAGGCGCCCGCCAGCAGGCACAGGCACATCGCCAGGGCGATCGCGCGTTTGATTGTCTTCATGGATCTGAACCTCCTCTTGTCAATGCGTTTCCGTCACCATTGTACCACATCCGCGCCGGAATGGCAATTCGGGTTATGTAACCCGCAGGGCAGGCGCATGAATTGTGATGGTAATGCAAATTACCCCCGCGCGATCGTCCACCTGCGCACGGCCTTTTCGATCTCAACCACCGGTATGATGGTCAGCGCCATGCCGAGGGCGATCAGGTACTGCGTGAAGGTGACGGGCTGGAAGGAGAAAGCCCGGTTCAGGGCGGGGATGAATACGACCGCCGCCGTGACCAGCAGCGAGAACGCCAGCGTGAGCCACAGCATCGCATTCTGTTTCTTCATGGCGAACAGCGTGGTTATGCGGGAGCGCATGTTGAAGGAGTGGAAGATCTCGAACATGCTGAGCGTCAAAAAAGCCATGGTCATGCCCACCCGGGATTCCGCGATCATCCAGTGGCCGTATTCCATCCGGCAGCCGATGAAGAAGCTGAAAACCGTAACGGCGGCGATGATGAAGCCCTGGAAGATGATGTCGAAGCCCAGGCCGCCGCTGAAGATGCTCTCCTTCCGGTCCCGGGGCGGACGCTGCATGACGTCCTTCTCCGCGTCCTCCATGCCCAGGGCGATGGCCGGGAAGGTATCGGTGATCAGGTTGATCCAGAGGATATGCACCGGCTTGAGGATGGAGAAGCCCATCAGCGTGGCCGCGAACACCGCCAGCACCTCGGCCAGGTTCGCCGAGAGCAGGAACTGGATCGCCTTGCGGATGTTGTCGTAAATGCGACGGCCCTCGCCCACCGCGGAGACGATGGTGGCGAAGTTATCGTCGGTGAGGATCATGTCCGCCACGGACTTGGTCACGTCGGTACCCGTGATGCCCATGCCTACGCCGATGTCCGCGCTCTTGATGGAGGGCGCGTCGTTGACGCCGTCGCCGGTCATGGCGGTGACCATGCCCAGGGCCTTCCAGGCGTTGACGATGCGCACCTTGTTCTCAGGCTGCACGCGGGCGTAGACGGAATAGCGCTGCACGTCCTGGGCGAACACGTCGTCCGGGATGGCGTCCAGCTCCGCGCCGGTGATGGCCATCTGGCCGGGCTCCAGGATGCCCAGGTCACGGGCGATGGCGGTCGCCGTATCCTTGTGGTCGCCGGTGATCATGATTGGGCGTATGCCCGCGCTGCGGCACTTTTCAATGGCGTCCTTCACCTCGGGGCGGATGGGATCGATCATGCCGCACATGCCGATCCAGGTCATGCCCTGCTCCCAGGCCTCCGGCGCGTTGGTATCCGGCCTCGCGTCGTAGATGCGCTGCGCGGCGGCCAGCACACGAAGCGCCTGGTCGGCCATGTCTTTATTCTCCTTGAGGATTTCGGCCCTCTGCACCTCCGTCATCGCAATTGCCTTGCCGTCCTGCCATATATGGGTGCAGCGGCGCAGCACCTCGTCCGGCGCGCCCTTGGTGAACTGGATGAAGCCCTCCCCGGCTTTGGTCCGGTGCAGCGTGGACATCATCTTCCGCAGGGAATCGAAGGGTGCCTCGTCCACCCGGGGCAGGTCCTCGCTGAGCTGGTGCTTGGGCATGCCGCACTGGTTGGCGCAGTTGACCAGCGCGCACTCCGTGGCCTCGCCCACGGCCTCCCCGTTCTCCAGCTCCGCGTCGGAGCACAGCGCCATGGCGGTCATCAGCAGCGTCTCGTCCCCGGCGACCTTTTTGACCACCGTCATCTTGTTCTGGGTCAGCGTGCCGGTCTTGTCCGAGCAGATGATCTGGGTGCAGCCCAGCGTCTCCACCGCCGTGAGCTTTCGGATGATGGCGTGGTTCTTGCTCATCTTGGTCACGCCGATGGAAAGCAGGATCGTCACCACCGCGCTAAGCCCCTCGGGGATGGCCGCGACGGCCAGCGAGACGGCCACCATGAAGGTGTCCAGCACCGCCTTGCCCCCGCTGCGCACCAGGTTGACGACGAATACGAAGGCGCAGATCGCCAGGATCATCACCGACAGCTTCCGGGAAAGCTCTTTCAGCTTGACCTGCAGGGGCGTCTCCTCGTCCTCGGCCTTGGACAGCTGGTCGGCGATGGCCCCCATCTCCGTGTCCATGCCGGTCCCGGTCACCACGGCGTGGCCCCGGCCATAGGTGACGATGGAGCCCATGTACACCATGTTCTTCCGGTCGCCCAGGGAAACCTCCCCGTTGTCCGCGGCCTTCAGGGCCTCGCTCTGCTTTTCCACGTCGGTGGATTCGCCGGTCAGGGCGGCCTCCTGAGTCTTCATGGAGGCGCACTCCACGATGCGGGCGTCCGCGGGCACAGCGTCGCCGGCCTCCAGGATCAGCAGGTCGCCCACGACCACCTCGTCGGCCCGGACGGTCTTCTGGTGGCCGTCACGGACGACCTTCGCCGTGGCGGCCGCGATCTGCTGCAGCGCCTCGATGGCCGCCTCCGCCTTGCTCTCCTGGTAGACGCCCAGGCAGGCGTTGATCAGCACCACCGCCAGGATGATCACCGTGTCGGTCAAGCTCTCGCCCGCGTAAATCGCGGTGACGGCGCTGACTGCCGCGGCCACGATCAGCACGATGGTCATGGGGTCCTTCAGTTCTCCAAGGAATTTGACGAGAAGGCTGTCCTTTTTGCCTTCCTTCAGCTTGTTCGGGCCGTTCCGCTTCAGTCGTTC
>JAZSAA010000395.1:0-15639 GCA_045601625.1 Clostridia bacterium
GCAGAACCTGTAGCACGATTCTCGCCTTGAATTCGGGACTGTAATGTTGGTATGTCATGGTATCCGCTCCTTCTTGTGTGATTATACCATGTTCACCATTCCCTTGTCACCCCTGGTCCGATTCCCTGGGGCCATTATACAGAGGATACGCTGATGCCGATGAGAAGATTAAAGTTCTTTCAGGGATTATTCCAAATGTCAGCATCACACCAGGTACAAATTGGATAATAGAAAAGGTTTCACAGCAATCCAGTGCACAGGAAATGCTTAATCAGTTCAAGAGTATGAACATACCACAAAGAAGCACCATATATAAGCAGATATTAGATGTGCTGAATCACAGAGCATTAATTGAGAGGATGTACGAAGTAAACCATGAGAGTACAATGAGTGAGCTTCGAAAAATCGTATCAAAACAAGAGGGAGACACATAATGCTGCACACTTGCGCCACAGCCCATTCTATGGTATGCTGTACCCACCAACTCCTCCCAGGAGGTGACCAAACTCAATGACAATCAACGATTTGAAACAAGGCGAACACGAGACAGTAGAATACAAGCAGGATATCCCCAAGGATAGGGATAAATATCTGAAAACTGCAGTGGCGTTTGCCAATGCTGCTGGCGGCCAGATCATCTTCGGAGTGGAGAATAATACCTGGGATGTCAAGGGTTTCTCCAATGACGAGGTATTCGAAAAGATGGATGCCATCACGAACAGTGTTTTCGATGCCTGCGAGCCTTCAGTTGTGCCGATTATGTCGATTGAGGAGGTTGATGGAAAGAAGATCATTGTTGCGACTATTCGGCCCGGCATGGCAAAGCCGTATTATCTGCGTAAAGATGGAATGATGGAGGGTACCTATATCCGGGTTGCGGGTGTTACGCGCAAAGCAGAGCCTTATACAATTAAAGAACTCCAGCTTGAGGGAACAGGAACCAGTTTTGATACTTTGCAGGTTGTGGGCACGGTGACAGGGGAAGAGATAGACGCTCTCTGTGAGCGAATGTATCAGCATGCTCTGATGCGCTGCCAGACAGAGGAGCAAAGGGCGGAACAGAGGAAAGTCACGGCCAACCAACTTGTCTCCTGGAAGATTCTCGTTCTCTTCAACGGGAAATACTATCCGACGAATGCGTGGAAACTGCTCACAGATCCGGCAGAGCTATTCCCGGACGCTATGATTCAAATGGCGGTGTTTAAAGGGGATACCCGTGCTGTATTTCTGGATCGGAAGACGGCAACAGGCCCTATTGATGAGCAGATCGAAGAGGCGATGCTGTTTGTCAAAAGGAATATCCGAATGGGGTCAAGAATCGCTGGCACGTATCGGGAGGATATTTACGAGCTTCCGATAGACAGCATCCGCGAGATGATTTCAAATGCGGTTTGTCACAGGTCATATGTGGCACCAGGCTCAATCCAGGTTGCCATTTATGATGATCGCTTGGAAGTGACTTCTCCCGGCCGTATCAGCCCCGACCTGACGATGGAGCAGTTGATGGAGGGAAATTCCCGTGTGCGAAACGTCGCCATCGGTGCGGCGTTCCAGTATATGCACATCATTGAACGGTGGGGGACAGGAATCCCGAGGATCTTCAAAGATTCAAAGGAGTACGGATTAAAGAAGCCTGAATTGAAGGACTTTGGCACGTCCTTCAGGATCAATATTTTCAGGAAAGAGGCAGAGACTGATCAGTATGGAGTGGTGAAACCAGCTGACCTTTCAACCGCTGATTCTGGTAGTACTACTAAAGAAACTACTAAAGAAACTACCAAAGAAATCCTGATGAGAGCAATGCGGGAAAATCCGGCTATTACTGTAAAAGAGCTTGCGCCCATTGTTGGGTTAACTGAGGATGGAGTTCGCTATCATATCAAAAAGATGCGTGCGGAAGGAAAACTGGAAAGAGAAGGCTCAACAAAAGCGGGGAAATGGATTGTGAAAGCATAGTGTGGCAACACTCGGGTAATGGTGATATCTTTTCGCGTAGTACCTTGACAAGCATAAAATACCTGAGTTATCCTCCCAGCTAAAGCTCCCCAGCGTCACAGCTTCCATAGAATATGGCGCTGGTGGGGGAGGGAGGTAATCTACCGTGACTGGGAATTCAGCCATGATCCGAGCCCAAATTCTCACAGCTCTGTCCGAACGGATGACAGAGCGCTACCCACCCGATATGGTCGAGCGCGTTCTGTCCATCATCGACGGCACCCTGGCCGAACTCGACGCCCTACCACCGTATCCCAGTGAGTCGGACTTTCAAGCTCAACTGAGTGTGGTTGCCTACCCATTCCTGGCCGCTGCCCAGGCGCTGGACATGGAAGGGGAGGACTGCCGCGTGCTGACAGGCCTGATTGTGGAGATGTTTCCACAGCCTGCCGTTCAGCAACTTTGATGCACACTGCCTGTTATATTATTAGGAAGCGGACCCTGGCTACGTGTGGAAATCGCCATGCTGCTGGCGTAGGTTCAGCATTGAAAACGAGCGTGGCAGAGAACAGGAACTCAAGAAATCGACGCGAAAAACCATGTATTTCCGGTCGATTTCTACCCATTCTGATTTTCCGTGCATTGCTACATTATTACGGCAAAGCGGAAGAAATGAGCGTTAATAACGATTACGTACATTTTGTGTCAAAGAAGAAATATAGTAAAATAAAAACCGTAGTAACAACTCTTGATACTCTGGTAATTACACAGCATTTCTACCTGAGAAATCTCATTCTCTTAGGTAGGATTGTACAAGCCCAAAATGTAATAGTGGGAGTTATGTAGTAACAAGGAAGATTCTTGCTCTGGTTCTGGCGATGCTGCTTGTGGTTGGTAGCTTTGCCGCGCTGGCGGATAAAACTTCTACCCACACCATTACGATTACTAACACCGATCAGAACGTTACCCACAGCTATGAAGCCTATCAGGTTTTCAAGGGCAATCTGGACAATGCTACTGGAAAGCTGTCTGATAACGAGTGGGGTTCCGGCGTTGATGCTGCTGGTCTCATCGGAGCCTTAAAGACGGCCACCGCTACTGGTCTTGCTGGTGTCAAGGCTGCTGTGGCTTCTGTTGATACGAGTGATTCCGCTGCTGTTGCCGCTGCAGCCGCGAAGGTTGCCGAGGAAGTTGGCAAATTGACTGCGAGCGACTCCGCCAATGATGTCGATGATTTTGCGAGCATCGTTGCTTTGCATCTTAGCAGCACAAAGGTGGCTTTCACCGGGACTGGTCCCTATACTGCCTCCGTTACCGGCGACGGCTACTATTTCGTCAAGGACACCACCGACCCGACGACTCTCTCTACTACAACAGGCTCGGATACGCTGTCCAAGTACATGTTGAGCGTTGTTGCTGACGTTAACGTTACAGCCAAGGGCACTCACCTGACCCCGGACAAGGAAATCCTCAAAGCCAATGGTCAGAACTATGATCGTGTTAAGCAGGATACCGCTGCTGTTGGCGATACTGTGACCTTCGAAGTTAAGATTAAGGTGCCGAACACCAAGAAGTACATTGACCACTTCGTGTTTGACATGCAGGATAAACTGCCTGTTGGCATGACCTTCATGGGCATCACTTCTGTTAAGGTTGCCAACAATGACGTGCCCTATACCCTGACGGTTGCCGAGAGGAATCCCGCTGGTTCGACCACCTACGGTGAGTTTGCCACCTACACTGCTCCCGAAAATGCTGCAGCTGCCGTTACCAATGATGGCGGCGAGAAGATCAAGCTGGTGTTCAACAACTTCAAGTCTAATGCTGAGACAAATAACTGGATCGGCAAAGACATGGTCATCACTTACACCGCGGTTGTGAACGACAAGGCTGACTTCACGCCCACCGGCAATGAGAACGAAGTCTGGTTCGACTACTCCAATGATCCGAACCATGATTACGACGGCGACACGCCCGGCCCGGGTGAGCCCATGGGCGAGACCCCGCACGACAAGACTAAGACCCTGCTGATCAACCTTGAAATCTTGAAGACTGGCGATAATGGGACTACCGCTGCTCTGGAAGGCGCTGAGTTCGAGATCACCAGCGACGACTACAATGTGACCTTGGTCTCTGGCGAGAAGTTCGAAGAAACGGGCTATATCGCTCAGACCGGTGAAACCAACCAGTCTGGTACCTACTACAAGCTGAAGGTTGGCGGCTACACCACCACTGCACCTACCGATAGCACCAAGTCCATGTACGAGGATAATGGTACCAAGACTTACGTCAAGGTCACCTTTGCTAACTACGATGTAACTCCGGGCACGACGAAGAAGGTTACTGCCATCACTGGTCCCGATGGTAAGATCGTGCTGAAGGGTTTGAAGCCCGGCACCTACAAAGTGAAGGAGAGCAAGGCTCCCGCTGGCTACAACCTCGATTCTACGGAGTATACCCTCAAGGTGAATTGGACTTACGACGCTAATAGCAAGACCGGTAGCTTCTCGAAGGATGCGACCAGCAATGGCGGCTTCAGTGACATTGACAATACTGCGACCTTCAAGATCACCATCGACAACAATTCCGGTACCACCCTGCCCTCCACCGGCGGCATGGGCACCACCCTGTTCTACATCGGCGGCGGCATCCTGGTGCTGGCTGCTGTGATCCTGCTGGTGACCAAGCGTCGCATGAACGCCAACGACTAATCCCCACGGATTAATCCAGGGCAATCAGCGCACCGCTGAATGACCAACCCACCCCCGGGCTAACCCCCGGGGGTTTTTCGTCCAAAAGCCTTCCCCTGCCTTTCAAAAACGCATTCCCTCACGCTTTTCCTTGATAATCCAGACAGAGTAGGGTATAATAAGACCAACAGATTCTTGAAAAGAAAGGAATCATCGTAATGCTCCGAGTGTGGTTTGGCAAGCGGGAAGGCGCTATTTATAATACTTCTGTGTATTTCAAAAACGGGTACAAGGACAGCTGGATCACCGACGATTTCGCGCGCAAAGTCATCGCCGATGTCGATAAATCCGAGGTGATCGGCGCTCACCTGATCAAAAGCCCCGTTCTTGGCGATATTTCCCCGGAAATGCTGTCAGGGGGAGTCAAGGCCCTTATCCTCATGAAGCAGTATCCCCGGAAGATTTTTAATGCCTCGAACTGCGGCGACAATTGCGCAAAATGGATACTTGAATTGGCACAGGAGCGCGATCTCACAATCAATCTGTTCCATGTGATGGACTTCGGAAAGGGTCCTTTTGAAATCCGAATTATGAACGCAGGGAACAGCAAGGCGCGCGACGTTCAAAATATGCAGGAATTCCTTGACGCCGGAGTGCGGTATCTGAGGGAGGCCGCGCAGTCAACCAAGGAGACGAAGGGAGAAGCGCATACAGAGGGCGGAGAATAAAGCCATCGAAGGGACCCGCCCCGGTGACAGAACAAAGCATCCCTATAGGAGGACTTGATATGACCGGCGAGCATCGCGTAATCATTCGGAATAGCCGCAATAAATATGATTTTACAGTGAAGCGGAACATAACTGTTTTATGCGGCAACAGCGGGACAGGAAAAACGACGCTTTACGATATGGTGCGGGAGCGTAATAGATATAAAGAAGGCAGCAATATCCACCTGACCTGCGATAAGGATGTCATTGCCCTTAGCGGAGATGAATGGCAGGACAGGCTGGAAAAGATTAAGGATTCCATCATCATAATTGACGAAGACAACGATTTTATCCTGACGCATGAGTTCGCGCGGGCCGTAAGGGACAGCGACAACTACTATGTTCTTGTAACCAGGGATTATATTCCGTCGCTGCCGTATAGCGTGGACGAGATTTATGAACTGAGGGGAAACAAGAATAAAACATTCCAGCCGGTGTACAGGAACATCGAAAAGATGTACGACAGGCCGACGAGAAGCCGGCTGCCATTTCGCCCGGATTTCATAATAACCGAAGACAGCAAAGCCGGTTTTCAATTCTTCAAGAACGTGGCGAAGCCCGCGGGAATTGAGTGCGTCTCAGCGGAAGGGAAGGCAAAGATATACGACACATTGAAGAACTATAGGGGTAAAAATGTCGTAGTCATTGCAGACGGCGCGGCCTTCGGCGCAGAAATTGGCAACATTGTAAAACAACAAAAGCTCGCGCCACGAAAGATTGCGATCTTTCTGCCGGAGTCGTTTGAATGGCTGATCCTGAGCTCCGGCGTTGTAGAGGTCGAGCGAGACCGAGTGCTGCGAGCCGGAGATTATGTTGACAGTCGGCGGTATATGAGCTGGGAGCAATACTTCACGGACCTGTTGCGCGAAACAACACGAAATGTGCCTTATATGCAGTACAGAAAGGACAAACTGGCTGAGTATTATACGCACGGGGGGACGGCAGAGAAGATCAAGGAAGTTGCATCGGGAATCGACTTCGGAGGGTATGGAGGGTAAGCGGAAACCCCTGGGACGGTTCACTTGTGTTCAGCCTGGACACAAGAGAACCGTCTCCCGTTTTTAAGGCTGATGGAAAACAGGATGGACAAACGCATTGACTTGTGCTATGATAATGTAAAATAATGGGGCGCAGGGCGAACCGCCTGCGCCGTTTTATGGCGATGGGACAGGCTTCATGCCCCGCTGTCGCCGGAAAGGAATGAGACGGTGTATTCGATCAAGCTCATTATCCTGTTGGTCGTCGCCCAGGCCCTGGCATTGCTCAACGTGCCCGGAATGACAGGGGGCACAGCGCTCGACCCCATTTCGGCAGCGGATATTTACCAGACGGAGGATTCCGTGATCCTCCCCATGGACGCTTTGAGGGGACGTAGAAGGTCACACCGAAAGGCATCAGCCACACCATGGAATATATTGAAAAGACAAAGAAGGGCGAGATGAAGAAGCGCGAGCCGCTTTCGGTCGTCGAGCGCGGAGACGGCGCCTACAGCATCATCGACGGGAACCAATCCTATTCCGCGCTGAAGCAGCTGGGCGCGAAGAATATCCCGGTCATCGTGGCCAGCCGTCCATCAAATCGAGGGTCAAGTCGCTGGACAGCATCATTCGGAAGCTGGAAAAAAAACATTGGCCGATCACGATCGAATCGGTGGTGGAAAACCTGTATGATGCCGCCGGCGTGCGGGTCGTCTGTTCCTTTGTGGACGACATCTACAGGATCGAGGAGCGCTTCCTGGCGCAGGAGGACGTGACTTTGGTGACGCGCAAGGATTATATCCAAAATCCCAAGCCCAGCGGCTACCGAAGCCTGCACCTCATCGTCAGGACGCCGGTTTATACGGAAAACGGGAAAAAGGACATGTTTGTGGAAGTCCAGCTGCGGACGATCGCAATGGATTTCTGGGCGAGCCTCGAGCACAGGCTGAGGTACAAGAAAAACCTCGCCCCCCAAACCGCGGAACAGCTGGCCAGGGAACTGGTGGCGTGCGCGGAGGAAAGCGCAAGGCTGGATGAAAAAATGCTCCAGATCCGCAACCGCATTTCAGGGGACGCATGAGGCCCCCGGCGAAAAAGCGCCGGTGAGAACCGCCCCGCCGGCCATGGTTTTTTTTGTGGACAAGCCCCTGTTTCTCCTGTATAATGAAAGCGCAGACGAATACTCCGGGAGGTGTCGCCAATGAAAAAGGCTCTTGTTCTCTTGCTGATCTGCACGCTGATCGTCTCCACCGCCGCCGCGGAGGGATTCCGATACGCCGCGGGGGAGGAGCCCGCGCTGCTCTGCGACTATTGGTCGGAGGGCTCCGAAGCGGCTTTGCAGCTGAACGACTACCTGATGGATGTGACGGACGAGGCCTCGCCCGATTTCATTCCGGTGGAGGACCGCGTGGCCGTGTTCGACCTGGACGGCACGCTGATGTGTGAAACCTATCCCTTCTGCTTCGAGTATATGGTGTTCGCGGACTATGCGCTGAAGCACGCGGACGCGATGCCCGAGGATGTGCTGGCCGTCGCCCGGGAAATCCAGGACGCCGCCGGCAACGCCAAGCCCGACGGCATGAGTACGCGCCAGGCCGCCGCGGCCGCCGTGGCCTACAAGGGCATGACGATGGAAGAACTGGCCCAGGTGGTATCTGATTTCAAGGAGAGCGCCGCCTGGGGCTTTACGGGCATGACCCGGGGAGAGGCCTGGTTCAAGCCGATGGTGGAGCTGTTTGAGAAGCTCCAGGAGAACGACTTCGAGGTCTACGTCGTCACCGCCACGGAACGGAACATCGTGCGGGAGGTCGTCAAGGGCGTCCTGGATATCCCGCCGTCCCATGTCATCGGCACCGAATACGGCTACACCGCCACGAACCAGGGCGACGCCGCGGACGCGGATTATACGTTCCAGGCGGAGGACGAGATCGTCTTTGACGGCAATTACTTTGGCGAAAACGCCAAGACCAGCAAGGTGGACGCCATCGTGCGCGAGATCGGCCAGCAGCCGGTTCTGGCGTTCGGCAATTCCTCCGGCGACGTGGCCATGGAGATTTACACCATCAGCAACAATCCCTATCGCAGCGCCGCGTTTATGGTCGTGGCGGACGACGAGGACAGGGAGTATGGCAACGCGGAAAGCGCCGCGGAGAAGAAGGCCGGGTATGAAGCCCAGGGGATCGGCATTATTTCCATGCGGGATGACTTTGAGACGATCTATGGCCGGGGCGTAACGCTTGGAAACGATTCGGAGGAAGCCGTCGACGAGGCCCTGGCAGCCCTCGAGGAGGCGCGGGCCGGGAAGTCGCTGGATGCGCTGAAGGCTGAGCTGGACGCATATGTCGACGAGGGCAAGCTCACCCGGGAACAGGCCGACCTGATCGTCAGGCACTTCCAAAAGGGGAAGGACGAGGCGCCGCGCAATGGCCCGTGGCATCGCGACGGCAACCAGTTCACCGGCAGGAAGAAATCCGGGAACTGGGAGTTCAGCTGGTCGTTCGGATGGGGCTCCCAGGATCGACACGCGCTCCCCGATTTGCTGCTTCCCGATTGGCAACACGAAAGCGCGCTGGACGACGAGGCGCAATGCCCCTGCATGTAGGATCATGTTTCCCCCGGTTGGCGGGCACGCCTTCCGGGGGGTTTTTTGTACAACGAAAACCCCCGCATCGTGCGGGGGTTCCCAAAAGCTTATAGCTATGAGTCCATACGTCCAACCCTGTGCTAAAATGGAAGAGGTCTGCCAACCGCATCCATGACGAAAGGAGAAGGACGAATGGACAAGAATAGTTTATCACACACGACGTGGAATTGCAAATACCATATCGTATTTGCACCGAAGTACCGCCGCCAAATAATCTATGGAAAGATAAAGGCGGAGACAGGGAAGATATTGCGAACGCTGTGCGACAGGAAAGGTGTAGAGATCATAGAAGCGGAAGCATGTCCGGACCACATCCACATGCTTGTCAGTATACCGCCAAAGTACAGCGTATCAGAGTTTATGGGATACTTGAAGGGAAAAAGTTCGCTGATGATATTTGATAAGTTTGCGAACATGAAGTACCGGTATGGTAACCGGCAATTCTGGTGCAGAGGATATTATGTAGACACAGTCGGACGAAACAAGAAGGCAATAGAAGAATACATCCGAAATCAGCTGAAGGAAGATAAGGAGTACGAACAGCTGACGATGAAGGAGTTATTTGACCCGTTTACGGGTGAGCCGGTAACGAGGGACAAAAAATAAGCCCGAGCAGGGCAGTCGGTAGAAGAAGGCACTCATAAGTGCCGCTTTAGCGGCTGTCCGTGAACAGGCTTGCGGTTGGCGGACTTTCGGAGCGCGTGAGCGCTGCTGGTCTTATGCCCTTATAGGGCTTAGTCAAACCACCGGCTAAGCCGGTGGTCATGATTATTTCATAAGGTCCGGACAAAGCCTTCGAGACCGTGCCGGAGTCCGGCGAGGACGGCTATACCTTCAACTTCACCAACCGCCGCGTGGGCGCAACCGAGGTGTCCGGCACGAAGACATGGATGGACCCCGTCCAGCGGACCCACGACAACGCCGCGGAGATCACCCTGACCCTGACCCGCCAGAGCGCGAAGCAGGGCGCGAAGCCCGAGGAGCTCCAGGTGAAACCGGTATGGTCCGGCAATCGCTACACCTTCGCAAACCTGGACCGCTACGACGCGGAGGGCTACACCTACACCCTCGAGGAGGATACCGTGCCGGGCTACTACAAGCGCATCGATGGCATGAACCCAACGGCCTGTCGAGCGAAAACGTGCCGACGGAGGACCCGTCCACGCCTGACGGCACGACCCCCAACATGCCCACGAAACCCGAGGATATTCCCGAGCGCAGTACCGGCACGCCGGTGCCCCGCTTCGAGGCGATGTCCGACGAGGACCTGGAAGGCCTGTTCAATATGTTTGGCTACGGCACGCCGCTGTACGGCATGCTGGGAACCGGCGACGAGCTGCCGCTGTATCCCTTCGTGTTCGGCAGCATCGGCCTGATGGCCCTGGCCGTGTGGATGCTCCTGAGGAAGCGCGGCCAGGCGCGATAAAGCGCCGCGATCCTCGAACGATCCGCAACGCCGAAGCTGTCTCAAATTGAATATGGCTGCATAAAACGGCTGTAGGGACGCCATCTCGTGCGCGGGAAGCGCGCGCGATTCCGGTCCTCGTGCGCGGAAAGCACGCGCGATTCCGCTTTGCCGCCACGACTGAACAGTTACGTCATATTTTAATTTGAGAGCAGTATCAGAACACCATTTCCAGCTGCCCGTCCGGCCGGACCCGCTCGTGGGTCACGTCCAGCACGGCACGGCCCAGGATGTCCCCGGCGTCCCGCCGGGGGTCCGTCCAGTCCGCCGCCAGCCCGGCGGGCAATATGACCGGCATGCGGTCGTGGATGAAGGCGATGCTGTCCGCGGGGGCGCGGGTGAGTATGACGAACTCCGGCGCGCCGTTGACGACGCGGTAGAGCCCCGCGAAATAGAACAGCCCGTCCCGCTCCGGCCGGATGGCGTACTTTGTTTTTTTGCCGCCGGCACGCTCCCATTCAAAGTAGCGGGTCGCCGGCACCGCGCAGCGGCGCTGACGCATGCCGTCCCTGAACAGGGGCCGCTCGCCGGCGGTCTCGCTGCGTGCGTTGATGATCCGCTTCCCGTCCGGCAGCGCGTAGCCCCAGCGCATGGCGAAGCCCTCGGGGACCAGCTGCCTGCTGCTGGCCACCACCGGCACCACGTCCGTGGGAAAGACCTCGCCGGCGGTCTTGACCGGCCCCGCCGCGGGCCGCCGGTTGACCTGCCCGATGATCTCACCCAGCTCGACGGAATCCCGCCCGTCGTCGATCCAGTAACGACCGCACATGATAAAGGCCTCCGTTTGAGTATTTAGTATTTAGTGGTTAGTATTTAGTGGCGGTACAAATCCCTGCGGGATTTGTCTGATTCAATGGAAACGGCAGAGGGTTCAACGATTCTCAATCCTTTAGAATCAAAGAAATCCGCAAGGATTTCCTCCTCCACTAACCACTAAATGCTAAATACTAAATACTGAATTCTGATTTGTCACCCTGCGACAAATCAGATTTTACCTCACCGCCACAAACTCGATCTCCACCAGGCCGTCCCTGGGCAGGCGGGCCACCTCGACGCAGCTGCGGGCGGGGCGGGCATCGCCGAAGAAGTCGGCGTAGATGGCGTTGACAGCGGTGAAGTCGTTCATATTCCTGATGAACACGGTGGTCTTGACCACGTCAGACTTCGCGAACCCGGCCGCGTCCAGTACGGCCTGGACGTTGGCCAGTGACTGGCGGGTCTGGGCCTCGATGCCCTCCGGCAGCGCGCCGGTCTCCGGCACCAGGCCCAGATGGCCGGAGGAATACAGGGTGTTTCCGGCCAGTATGGCCTGGGCGTAGGGGCCCACCGCCGCGGGGGCCCTGTTCGTATTGATGACGGTATTCATGCTTCATACCTCCTTGTCGCTATCCTGCCTTGTAGTTGTAGACGGGCCGTATCCGCCGCACGATGTCCGCGGTTGGGCCGATCTGGGTGAGGATCGCGTCGATGCCCTTGTAGGCCATCGGCGATTCGTCCAGCGTGCCCTGGGACACGCAGGTGGAGTACACCCCCGCCATCTGGCGCCGGAATTCCTCCACTGTCAGGGTGCTGTGGGCCACCCTGCGGCTCAACAGCCTTCCCGCGCCATGAGGCGCCGAGCAATTCCACTCCGGGTTGCCCTTGCCCACGCAGATCAGCGCGCCATCGCGCATGTTGATGGGGATCAGCAGCCGTTCGCCCTTCTGCGCCGAGACCGCGCCCTTGCGCAGTATGCGGTGCTCCGTGTCGATGTAGTTGTGGATGGTGGTAAACCGGTCCGCCATGCGCAGGCCCATGCCCTCCAGGATGCACTGGACCATCGCCTGGCGGCTCAGCACCGCGAAGCGCTGCACCAGCCGCATGTCGTTGATGTAGTCCTCCAGGTTCCGCCCCTCCACATAGGCGAACTGCTCGGGCACATCCTCCGGCGCGGCGTGGCTTTCGCTCAGCGCCCGCAGGCCCGCCTCGATCTCCGCCGCGCGGCCCTGGGCCCTGTAGCTGTCGATCAGCGCCTGCCGCGCCTCGTCCGGCACCCGGTTCATGGCCTGCCAGCCCAGCCGCCGGTAGTGGTTCGCGGTCTGCGCGCCCAGGTTGCGGCTGCCGGAATGGATCACCAGGTACAGCCGTCCGTCGTCGTCCCGGTCCACCTCGATAAAGTGATTGCCGCCGCCCAGGGTGCCCAGGCTCAACAGCGCCCGGGGCGCGTTGATCGCCGACAGGCACCGCAGCTCGGTCAGGTCGATCTCCCCGGTCAGCGGGTGGGGCGTTTCGCGCACATTCTGGCCCGAGGGGATGTCCGCCCGAATGACCGCGTCCAGCCGGTCGAAGTCGATCTCCCGCTCCTCCAGCACGACCGTCTCCATGCCACAGCCGATGTCCACGCCCACCAGCCCGGGCGACACCCGGTCGCCAACGGTCATGGTGGTGCCGATGGTACAGCCGGAGCCCGCGTGTACGTCCGGCATGACGCGAATCCTCGAGCCCTCGAACACACGCTGGTCGCACATCTCCCGGAGCTGCTGCCGCGCGGTTTCTTCCATCTCGTCACAATAGCAGATCGCGGTATTGTAGCATCCACGAATCTCGATCATGGGTTCACGTCCCTTCTCCGTCCGATATGGGCAGGCCCGCTGCCCTGATGCCTGTGGCGGCGCGGACGCCGCCCTGCTTTGGAATTCGGCGATTTCCCGCCCGCGTCCCTGTAGCGGCGGCCCCGGGGCCGCCATGCTGGCACAGGTGCCCTGTGGCGGCGCGGGCGCCGCCGCTGCAGGCTGTCGTCCCACCCTGTGACTATGATTGTACCCCTTCCCCGGAATTTATTCCCGGCAGATTTGTTGCGAGCCGGAGTTGCCCTTTGATCCGACGGCGCACCAGGTCGATGAAGCGGGCCGGCTCCGTCACCTTTACCACCGGGCCGAAGGACAGCACGCGGATCACCATTTCGATCTCGTCCTGGGGATCGTAGTACAGCGTGAGGCGGTAATGGCTGTCGTCCAGCCGCTCCGTCTGCTTTTGCAGGTGGGAAAAGTGCAGCAGCACCCGTTCCAGCGCGTTGCGCTCGTCCGTCAGCTCGAGGGTCAGGCTTCGCCGCCGCGCTGGATGGGACTCGGCCCGCCGGTCGCCCTCCGCCGGGGCGCATTCCGTCAGGCGGCTCAGGTTGACCACCCAGTCCCGCTTGTGTCCCGAGGTCACCAGCCGGAAGCGGTCGTCCTTTTCGGAGTATTCCAGGTAGTGGGGTGTGACCACGAAGGCCGCCTCCCGGCCCTGGCCCGTTTCGAAGCGCACGTACAGGTTCCGTCCCTCGCGCAGGGCCCGGAGGATGGTGCGGAACCGTTCGATATACGCCGGGTCGGCGTAGTCGTCCCCGTCCCCATGGCGGTCGAAAAATACGAACATGTCCGGGGTGAACAGCGGTTCCACGTCCTCCAGCCCCGACAGATCCGGGTCGAACAGCCGTATCCGGGGGTCCAGCAGCAGCGCCTTCAGCCACCGCCGCTGCAGCAGCGTCAGGGGCATGGCCGGGGGCTGCCGGATCGGCGTGGTCAGGTCCCTGCGCAGCAGCCGCCACTTCTCCCCCTTCAGCCCCTGGGGGATGGACAGCAGGCTCTCTGAAAACGCCCGCCTCTGCACCAGCGCCGTCAGCTCCCGATCGGTCAGCGTGCCCGCCACGGCGCTGCGGAGGATGGCGGCGGTGGCGTCGTAATAGCTGCCGTAGATCTCATGAAACAGCATCGTCGTCGCCTCCGTACATCGCCGCCATGGCGGCCAGATCCCCGTAAAAGCGCTCCGTCACCCGCGGGTCGTCGCACTTCAGTTCCACGATTCGCCCGATAAAGGTACGCAGCCAGGGCAGCATCTCCAGCGCGTCGTACACGTTCGCGGTGAAGCGCCAGTGATGGTCGTCCAGCTGCTCCACCCGGCCGCAGCGCTTTTCCCGCTCCAGGCGGCGGGGAATGTGGCCCTCGCCGTCGCCCACGAACACGGTCATCTCCAGGTGGGTCGTCGCCTCGCTGCCGTTTCGGGACACGCCCCACACCCGGCCCATGAAGGCCCGCAGGCGCGCGTCCATGTCCGTGGGGAGATCCGCCGCGTCCCCCGGCTTCACGGCGTCGATGGCGTCCAGCCGGAAGAAGCTGAAGGACCGGCTCCAGGGCGACCAGGCCAGCACGTACTGCCGGCCGGTCTGCGCGCTGACGTACAGCTTCAGCGGGGCCACGGTGACCCGCCGCCTGCCCATCGCCAGCGTGGCTTCGCGCCCCCCGGCGATGGCCCCGATCAGCGAAAGCATCACCTCGCCGTCCAGGGCGTTGAGTATGTAGTGGTGCTTGAACCGGAACAGCGGGGGCCGCGGCTTCAGCTTGTCCCGGCAGAAATCGCCGATCACCCCCAGCGGCGCGGCCTCCGAGAAGAAGTCGATGGCCTCGCGCCAGGTTTCCAGGTTCACCCCGTCCGCCCTGCGCCGGTACAGGGTCTCCCGGCCCCGCTTTTCCTTCTCCACCAGTCCCAGCTTTTCGCACTCCTTCAGTTTGCGGCGCACGGTGGATTCGTCCGGGTAGTCGGGGGTCTCGAAGGCGTTCAGGCGCTCGGCCAGCGCCTCCATGATGTCGAATATGGGCAGCCCGCCCGACACCGCCAGGATGTCCATCAGGTGGAAGTGGAGCATGATGTCCCGGTCGGTGAAGCTCTTGGCCCGGAAGGCCCGGTAGAGGGGATTGCGGTCGATGGCGCGGCTGTCCACCGACAGGAAGAACCGACGGCCTGAGACGTCCTGGCGGAAGGTCATGTAGTCCCCCAGCCAGCTCTCCAGCCGGCGGCGCTCGTCGTCATAGCCCCGGGCGCTCTTCTGGCCGAACTCGTCCCGGCGGCGAAAGCCGTAGACATAGAACGAGCGCATGTAGGCCCGTATCCTGCCAAAACTCTTGATCAGCTCGCTGTAGGCCATGCCCAACCCCCGTCTTTCGCCGTTGCCCGTTCCGATAGGCCTGTTCTATAAGTATTCAGGCGTAAGCAAATTCTGATTTATCGAGCTGTTGCTCGATAAATCAGAATTTGAGTATTTAGTGGTTAGTATTTAGTGGCGGTACAAATCCTGACGGATTTGTTTGATTATAAGGAAACGGTAGAGGCTTCAACGTTTCTTGATCCCTTGAATCAAAAGAAA
>JAZSAA010000396.1:0-8375 GCA_045601625.1 Clostridia bacterium
TTAGTATTTAGTGGTTAGTATTTAGTGGTGGTGCAAGCGGCGCGGTTTTCAAATTTTCAATTTGAAAATCCGCGGTTTCGGCCTTCAGCCGAAACTGACTTGCCCGAATTGAAAATTCGGTCAAGCCACCGTCCCCTACGGAATTTGTTTGATCATAAGGAAACGGTAGAGGCTTCAACGTTTCTTGATCCCTTGAATCAAAAGAAATCCGTTAGGATTTCCTCCTCCACTAACCACTAAATACTAAATACTAACCACTGAAATTCTGATTTGTCGCCTCAGAGACAAATCAGAATTTCACAGTCACCCAAAGAAAAAAGAAAGGGGGCGGTTGCTGATGGCGAGAAGCCAGGGCGCGGCGCTTGATCGCAAAAAGCTGATGGCGGACCCGATTATGATGACCACCATCGTGCTGCTGATCGCGTTTTTGACGCTGTTCATACTCTACCCGCTGGCAATACTGTTGGTGGACAGCCTTTACGGCTCCAACGGCCTTTCCCTGGAGACCTTCCAGCGCATCTTCCAGATGCGCACCTTCCGCCGCGCGATCACCAACACGCTGAAGGTGGGTTTTGTGGTGGGCCTGCTGTCCACGCTGATCGGCCTGCTGTTTGCCTATGTCGAGGTCTACGTGCGCATGCGCAGGGTCGTGGGCGGACTGTTCAAGGTGGTTTCGATGCTGCCCGTGGTGTCGCCGCCGTTCGTGCTGTCCCTGTCGATGATCATGCTCTTCGGCAAGGCCGGCCTGATCACCCGGTTCCTGCTGGGCATCTACGACAACAACATCTACGGCTACTGGGGCATCGTCATCGTGCAGACGCTGACCTTCTTTCCGGTCTGCTACATGATGATGAAGGGCCTGCTGAAGAACATCGACCCCTCGATGGAGGAAGCCGCCCGGGACATGGGCGCCTCCCGCTGGAAGGTGTTCACCACGGTGACGCTGCCGCTGCTGCTGCCCGGCTTGGGCAACGCCTTCCTGGTGACGTTCATCGAATCCATCGCCGATTTCGCCAACCCGATGATCATCGGTGGCAGCTACGACACGCTGGCCACCACGATCTACCTGCAGATCACCGGCGCCATGGACAAGCAGGGCGCGGCGGCGATGGCCGTGGTGCTGCTGTGCATCACGCTTGCGATGTTCGCGGTGCAGAAGTACTACCTGGAGCGCAAGACGGCCGCCACCCTGACGGGCAAGGCCAGCCGCGCCAGGATGCTGATCGAGGACAAGTCGGTCACGATTCCGCTGACCGCCCTGTGCGCGCTGGCGGCGGTGTTCGTGATCATGATGTACATCTGCGTACCCATCGGCGCGCTGTTCCCCACCTGGGGCTACAAGTTCACGCCGCTGACCTTCAAGTGGTTCCAGCAGGTGTTCACCCGCTACAAGGGCCTGAAGGGCTTCCGGGATTCCTTCGTGCTTTCGCTGATCGCCTCGCCCATCACGGCGCTGCTGTCGATGATCATCTCCTACCTGGTGGTCAAGCGCAAGTTCAGGGCCAAGGGCTTTATCGAGGCGGTCTCGATCCTGGCCATGGCCGTGCCCGGCACGGTGCTGGGCGTGGGCTATATCCGCGGCTTCGCCAACGGCCTGTTCCACACCGGCTTCCTCAGCGGCATCTACGGCACGGGGCTGATCCTGATCATCGTGTTCGTGGTGCGCTCGCTGCCCACCGGCACCCGCTCGGGCATCTCGGCCCTGCGGCAGATCGACAAGTCCATCGAGGAATCGGCCTATGACATGGGCGCGGACAGCCTGAAGGTGTTCACCTCTGTTACGCTGCCGCTGATCAAGGATTCCTTCCTGTCCGGCCTGGTGACGGCCTTCGTCCGGTCCATCACGGCCATTTCCGCCATCATACTGCTGGTGACGCCCAGCTACCTGCTGATCACCGTGCAGATCAACGAATTTGCCGAGAAGGGCGCCTACAGCATCGCCTGCGCCTTCGCCACCATACTGATACTGATCACCTATGGCGCGGTGCTGCTGATGAACGCCTTCATCAAGCACTTCGGCACCAGCAAAAAGATAAAGGAGGCTGAGTGACCATGGCCGATATGCTCGCAAAACAGCCCAAGGGCGTCAAGCTGGACCATATATCGAAGATCTACAAGGATCCCAAGACCGGCAAGGACTTCTACGCCGTGCACGACGTGGACCTGACCATCGAGCCGGGCACCTTCGTGACGCTGCTGGGTCCCTCCGGCTGCGGCAAGACCACCACCCTGCGGATGATCGCGGGCTTTGAATCGCCGGACGAGGGCGAGATCTACCTGGGCGGCGAGCCAATCAACGCCCTGACCCCCAACAAGCGGGACACGGCCATGGTGTTCCAGAGCTACGCGCTGTTTCCCCATTACAACGTGTTCGACAACGTGGCCTACGGCCTGCGGCTGCGCAAGGTGCCGAAGGCGGAGATCCAGGATCGGGTCACCGAGATCCTGAAGCTGGTGGAGCTTTCCGGCATGGAGCAGCGCATGACCAACCAGCTCTCCGGCGGCCAGCAGCAGCGCGTGGCCCTGGCCCGGGCCCTGGTGGTGGAGCCGGGCGTGCTGCTGTTCGACGAGCCCCTTTCCAACCTGGACGCCAAGCTGCGCGTGCAGATGCGCACCGAGATCCGCCGCATCCAGCAGCAGCTGGGCATCACCGCCGTCTACGTCACCCACGACCAGTCCGAGGCCATGGCCATCTCCGACAACATCATACTGATGAAGAAGGGCGTCATCGCCCAGATGGGCTCGCCCACGGAGATCTACTACCACCCCAACAGCGAGTTCGTGGCCGATTTCATCGGCGAGTGTAACTTCCTGAAGGGACGCATCTCCGACGTGCGCCACGGCGAGGCGGATGTGAACGTGAACGGCGTGGACGTGACCGTGGTCACCGACAAGGCCGTGTGGGTGGGGGACGAGGGCGAGATCGTGCTGCGCCCCGAGGCCATCGCCCTGGGCGACACCGGCATGCTGCCCTGCAGGGTGGAGCTGAGCTGCTTCATGGGCTCCTACCAGAACTACCACGTGCGCGTGGGCGACACGCTGGTGAAGATCACCGACAACTGCCCGATCAACAAGAAGGTGTTCGACGTGGGCGACCATGCCTGCATCTCCTTCGACAAGATCTGCGCGCATCTGCTGTAGGAATTGACGAGAGCAGCCGATCGGATGTATCCGATCGGCTGCTTTAAATTTTCATTGAGCAAAATATACATGTTTTATCGGAATTAACCCTTGATATACTGTGTCAGGAGGGGTGGAAATGCATATTGGATGTATATTTATTAATTGGGCCGGTGTATGAGGCTTTAATTTGAATCCCGGGAATGTCATATTTCAAAGCTGACATATGTTCAAACTGACGATTATAATATCCCTGTTTTCAAGTTTGGCGGCTACGCCTGCATATTATTGCGTTAATTATAATTGTTCGTGTTTCCGTCGCCTACGCTGGCGCTGTATTAAGTTTTTCGTCCAGATAACAATATATATCCGAACGTTCGGAAATTAGCACAGGTTAAATATTCGGGTTTGTTATTGACTTGACCGGCGGGGCGGTTTATACTGGAGGCACATAAAAGCCGACGCCGCCGGGCGATGGAGCCCGGGCTGGCTGGGGAGTGGGACGAGATGAACAAGGTAGCCATCATCATGGGCAGCGACAGCGACCTGCAGGCCATGCAGGGCGCGATGGACGCGCTGAAGGCGCTGCAGGTTCCCTTCTGTGTGCGCATACTGTCGGCGCACCGCACGCCCGACGCCGCGGCGCAGTTCGCCAGGAACGCGAAGGGCGAGGGCTACGGCGTGATCATCGCCGCGGCGGGCAAGGCCGCCCACCTGGCCGGGGCCATGGCGGCGAACACCATACTGCCGGTGATCGGCGTGCCGATGAAATCCTCCACCCTGGACGGCCTGGACGCGCTGCTGAGCACCGTGCAGATGCCCTCGGGCATGCCGGTGGCCACCGTGGCCATCGACGGCGCGACCAACGCGGCGCTGCTGGCGGCCCAGATCCTGGCCCTGTCCGACGAGGCCCTGTCCCAGAGGTTCGCCGACTACCGCGCGGCCCAGGCGGCGAAGGTGGCCCAGAAGGACGCGCGCATATCCGCGGAATACAGTTGTCTGTAAATCGGAGAGCCGAAATCCCCAGACGGGGTTTCGGCGCTCCGACTTTTATCTATACTTTATACTAGGAGGAATACCACCATGGAAAAGCTGCAGCAGCTCTACGAGGGCAAGGCCAAGAAGGTCTACGCGACGGGCGACGAGAACCTGTACATCGTTTCCTACAAGGACGACGCCACCGCCTTCAACGGCCTGAAGAAGGGCACCATCGCCGGCAAGGGCGTTATCAACAACCGCATGAGCAATATGCTGATGCAGATGCTGGAGCAGCACGGCGTGCCCACCCACTTCGTCAAGGAGCTGAGCGACCGGGACACCCTGGTGAAGAAGGTGTCCATCGTGCCGCTGGAGGTCATCATCCGCAACATCTCCGCGGGCAGCTTTGCCAAGCACTACGGCGTGAAGGAGGGCATCGTGTTCGACGCTCCCACCATCGAGTTCTCCTACAAGAACGACGACCTGGGCGACCCGCTGCTGAACCGCTACCACGCGCTGGCGCTGAAGCTGGCCACCGCCGACGAGATCGACCTGATCGAAAAGTACGCCTTCAAGGTCAACGAGGTGTTGAAGGCCTACTTCCTGAAGCTGGACATCACGCTGGTGGACTTCAAGCTGGAGTTCGGCCGCCTGCCCGACGGCACCATCGTACTGGCCGACGAGATCAGCCCCGATACCTGCCGCTTCTGGGATGTGCACACCGGCGAAAAGCTGGATAAGGACCGCTTCCGCCGGGACCTGGGCGGCGTCGAGGACGCGTACAACGAGGTCATGCGCCGACTGATGGGAAAATAAAGCATCAATTCAGAACCATGGTTTAAAGCGCCTTCGCTGCGCTCAGGCTGACACGGCAGCGTTCGGTTGTCATCCTGAGCGGAGGCGAAGCCGGAGTCGAAGGACCTTTCCGCAAATAAAGGAGACCATATGAATCATATTCACGAGGAATGCGGCGTATTCGGAATCTTCAACAAAAAACAGGCCGACCTGGCCTCGGACTGCTACTACGCGCTGTTCGCCCTGCAGCATCGCGGGCAGGAGAGCGCCGGCATCACCGTCAATGAAAAGGGCCGCCTGCGCACCCACAAGGACGCGGGGCTGGTGCAGGACGTGTTTACCCCCGACGTGATGAACTACCTGGGCAAGGGCAACATGGCCGTGGGCCACGTGCGCTACGGCACCGCGGGCATCAACGCGGTGCAGAACGCCCAGCCCATCGTGGTGAACCACTGCAAGGGCCTGATGGCCCTGGCCCACAACGGCTCGCTGACCAACGCCAGTGAGCTTCGGGAGGAGCTGGAGATGGCAGGCTCCATCTTCCACATGACCAGCGATTCCGAGGTCATCGCCCACGTCATCATCCGCGAGCGGCTGAAGAGCGGCTCCATCGAGGACGCGGTTTGCAAGGCCATGGACCGGCTGGACGGCGCCTATTCCTTCGTGGTGATGTCCTCCACCAAGCTGATCGCGGCCAGGGACCCCCACGGCTTCCATCCCCTTTGCATCGGCACGCGGCCTGACGGCAGCGTCATCTTCACCTCGGAAACCTGCGCGCTGGACGCCGTCGGGGCCACCTTCCTGCGGGACGTGGAGCCCGGTGAGGTGGTCATCGTGGACAAAAACGGCCTGCGCAGCGACACTACCCATGTGGGCAAGTGCCAGAAATCCCTGTGCGTGTTTGAATACATCTACTTCGCCCGCCCCGATTCCGTGGTGGACGGCTCCAGCGTCCACATGGCGCGCCAGCGCGCCGGCAGCTTCCTGGCCCTGGAGCATCCCGTAAACGCGGACGTGGTCATCGGCGTGCCGGACAGCGGCCTCGACGCCGCCATCGGCTACGCCAAGACCTCCGGCATCCCCTATGGCATCGGCTTCATCAAGAACAAGTACATCGGCCGCACCTTCATCCAGCCCACCCAGTCCGACCGGGAGAACAAGGTGCGCATTAAGCTGAACCCCGTCTCCGCCACTGTCAAGGGCAAGCGCGTGGTGTTGGTGGACGACAGCATCGTGCGTGGCACCACCTGCGCCCGCATCGTCCAGCTGCTTCGGGACGCCGGGGCAACAGAGGTGCACATGCGCTCCAGCGCGCCGCCCTTCCTGTACCCCTGCTACTACGGCACCGACGTGGACAGCCAGGACCACCTGGTGGCCTGGAACCGCACCGTGGAGGAGGTCCGGCAGATCATCGGCGTGGACTCACTGGGCTACCTGTCCTGCGAGAACGCCCACAAGCTGGCCGAGAATACCACCGGCTTCTGCACCGCCTGCTTCGATGGCAACTATCCCTGCACCCCCCCGAAAAAGCCGGACAAGACGCGGTTTGAACGTGGTGTGGAGGAATAGCAGGTCCTTCGCTCCGCTCAGGATGACAACCACGCCATACAGGTCATGTCGTCCTGATCGGAGCCGAAAGAAGTGCATCCCGAATAGAGTTAGAGAAAGAGGAATTGGGAATGGCGAAGAACGTATCTAAGTCCGACAGCTACGCCGCCGCGGGCGTGGACATCACCGCGGGCTACAGGGCCGTGGAGCTGATGAAGCGGCACATCGCCCGCACGAACATCCCCGGCGTGGTGTCGGGCATCGGCGGCTTCGGCGGCCTGTTCGAGCTGGACGTGACCGGCATGACCCGGCCGGTGCTGGTCAGCGGCACCGACGGCGTGGGCACCAAGCTGAAGCTGGCCTTCCTGATGGACAAGCACGACACCGTGGGCATCGACTGCGTGGCCATGTGCGTCAACGACATCGTCTGCTGTGGCGCGAAGCCCTTGACCTTCCTGGATTACATCGCCTGCGGCAAGAACGTGCCGGAGAAGATCGCGCAGATCGTGTCCGGCGTGGCCGAGGGCTGCGTCCAGGCTGGCTGCGCGCTGGTGGGCGGCGAGACCGCCGAAATGCCCGGCTTCTACCCGGAAAACGAGTACGACCTGGCGGGCTTCTCCGTGGGTGTGGTGGACCGGGACAGGCTGTTCGATTCCAGCGCCGTGGCGGTGGGGGACGCGATGATCGGCCTGCCTTCCTCCGGCGTGCATTCCAACGGCTTTTCGCTGGTACGCAAGGTGTTCGACGTGGAAAACGGCGGCCTGGATTTCTACTGCGACGACCTGGGCCGCACCCTGGGCGAGGCCCTGCTGGAGCCCACCCGCATCTACGTCAAGCCCGTATTGAAGCTGGCGGAGTCGGTGACGGTGAAGGCCGTCTCCCACATCACCGGCGGCGGCTTCTACGAGAACATCCCCCGCAGCCTGCCCCAGGGCGTCACGGCCTGCATCGACGTGAGCCGCATCGGCGAGATTCCGCTGTTCGACCGCATCGCCAGCGCCGGGAACATCCCGCTGCGGGATATGTACAACACCTTTAACATGGGCATCGGCATGGTGATGACGGTCTCCGCCGCCCAGGCGGACGAGGCCGTGCGCATCCTGAAGGACTGCGGCGAGGACGCCCGGATCATCGGCGAGATCGTGCCCGGCGAGGAAAGGGTGACGCTGATATGAAGACGCGCATCGCGGTGCTGGTCTCCGGCGGCGGCACGAACCTCCAGGCCCTGATCGACGCGAGGGACCGGGGCGAGCTGCCCCACGGGGAGCTTGCGCTGGTGGTTTCCAACAACGAAAGCGCCTACGCCCTCGAAAGGGCGAAGAAGGCCGGCATCCCAGCGGCGGTCTGCCTGCGGGAGAAGGGCGAGCCGAAGGCCGCTTTCGAGACGAGGCTGCTGAAAATACTGTCCGGGGCGAAGACCGACATGATCGTCCTCGCGGGCTTCATGGCGATACTGTCCGCCGACTTCGTCAGCCGCTATCCGGAGCGCATCATCAATATTCACCCGTCGCTGATCCCGTCGTTCTGCGGCGAGGGCTTCTACGGCCTGCGGGTGCACCGCGCCGCGCTGGACTACGGCGTGAAGGTCACCGGCGCGACGGTCCACTACGTCAACGAGATTCCCGATGGCGGCCGCATCATCGCCCAGAAGGCCGTGGATATCCAGCCCGAGGACACACCCGAAACCCTCCAGCGCCGCGTGATGGAGCAGGCCGAGTGGATCCTGCTGCCCCGGGCGGCGGAGGAAGTGGCAAGGAAGATTAATTCTTATTTGTCGCGGGGCGACAAATCATAATTCAGTATTTAGTATTTAGCATTTAGTGGTTAGTGGAGGAGAAAATCCTAACGGATTTTTTTGATTTAAGGACCAAGAAACGTTGTAATCTCTGCCGTTTCCCTATAATCAAACAAATCCCGCAGGGATTTGCACCGCC